>CAZEKE010000029.1:0-5637 GCA_964512815.1 uncultured Acidiferrobacteraceae bacterium | reverse complement strand
CGCCACGCTCGACGTCGAGACCACCAGCTATCCGCTGTGGGTCGTCGACGATGTGACAGTCGGTCAGCTCGCCGCGGAGAACGGTATTGTTTCGGCTACCGGCGAAAAAGGCACCGGACTGGTGTTCTTCGACACACTGCTGCACAGCTCCCCCGGGAACATGTCACCGTGGCAGCGCGCGATTTTCTCGCTGATCGTCAATCCGGTCTCCAATGCGCTGACCCGCACCGGCCGGCCGGACTACAAGCACCACCGCGATCTCACACCGGTCATACCGCTGGCGGACGACTGCTTGCGTTTATAAGCAAAAGACAGCAGAAAATCCGGGCTGAGGGCTTTTCTGCCCGGATCAACCCCGGGACCGGCGACAGCCGGCCGGGGTTTTTAATTTGATCGGGTCCGGCGTCAGCCAGCCATTGTCTTGAGGTTCTTCATCGCGGCGACCTTCACCCGGCGGCTGGCGGGTTTGGCCGCCACATCCATGGTTTCACCCGGGCGAAATGGGTGCGGTACGCCGAAACGGGCTGGAGCCGCGGGCTTGTCCACCACGCTGATCTTCAACAACCCTGGCAACTTGAAGACTCCGGCAGCGCCGGGTCTGAGGTGATCCTCGATCACACCTGCCAGGCTGTCCATGACCCTTGCGACGTCCTTGCGGGCGATATCGGTATCTTCAGCGATGGCGTTGAGAATCTGGGTCTTCGAAAGGGGTGTGCTATAGGTTTTGCTCATGTTTCTGGGTACTCGTCCTTCAGGTTGGGAATATGGTTAAGGTTCACAAATCCTGTGTCCTCGGACGACTATTGTAGTGTAAAAACCTCGAAAATCGCACATTTTTCTATTGCCGCCGCGCTTGTGTCCGCCTTGGTAGAATCATCCGTTTCATTCTTCAAGTGTTACTTTAAGTTCAAAGATGGCCCAGTACGTCTTCAGCATGCTCGGTGTCGGCAAAGTCGTTGCACCGAAAAAACACATCCTCAAGGACATCTCGCTGTCGTTCTTTCCCGGCGCCAAGATCGGCGTGCTGGGCCTGAACGGCGCCGGCAAGTCGACCCTGCTACGGATCATGGCCGGACTCGACAGCGACATCGAAGGCGAAGCGATTCCTCAGAAAAACCTCAAGATCGGATACCTGCCGCAAGAGCCACAGCTCGATACCGAAAAGGACGTGCGCGGCAACGTCGAGGAAGGTCTCGGCGAAGGCAAAAGACTGCTCGACCGATTCAACGAAGTCAGCCTGCGTTTCGGTGAAGAACTCAGCGACGACCAGATGAATGCCCTGATCGAGGAGCAAGGCGAACTACAGACCCAGATTGACGCCATCGGGGCCTGGGAGCTGGAACGCAAGCTGGAAATCGCAGCGGATGCCCTGCGCCTGCCGCCCTGGGAGGCGCACGTCGAACACCTGTCAGGTGGCGAGCGCCGGCGGGTCGCGCTCTGCCGGCTGCTGCTCTCTGAGCCCGAAATGCTGTTGCTTGATGAACCGACCAACCACCTCGACGCCGAGTCGGTGGCGTGGCTGGAACGATTTCTTGAGCAATATCCCGGTACCGTGATCGCCGTGACCCATGACCGTTACTTCCTCGACAACGTCGCTGGCTGGATCCTGGAACTGGACCGTGGCCACGGGATTCCATGGCAGGGCAATTATTCCTCTTGGTTGGAGCAGAAGGACCAGCGTCTCCAGATGGAAGAGAAAAGCGCGACGGCGAGGCGTAAAACCATTGCTGCCGAACTCGAATGGGTGCGGGCCAACCCGCGCGGCCGCCAGGCCAAAGGTAAGGCCCGCCTACAGCGCTTCAACGAACTGTTGGACCAGGAGTACCAGGCACGCAGCGAAACCAACGAAATTTACATTCCGCCGGGGCCACGGCTGGGCGATAAAGTGATCGAGGTCGACGGCATCTGCAAGGGTTTTGGTGAAAGGCTGCTGATCGACGACCTGTCATTCAGCCTGCCCCCGGGCGGCATCGTCGGCATCATCGGCCCCAACGGCGCGGGCAAGACCACGCTGTTCAGAATGCTGACTGGCGACGAGGCCGTCGACAGCGGCAGTATCAGCATCGGTGAAACCGTCGAGATCGCGTGTGTTGACCAGAGCCGCGAGGCGCTAGATGACAGCAAGACCGTGAGGGAAGAGCTCTCCGGCGGCCTGGACACCATCGAGGTCGGTCAGTACCAGACGGCCTCGCGGGTCTACGTCTCACGTTTCAACTTCCGTGGCACCGACCAGCAAAAAAACATCGGCGAGCTCTCCGGCGGTGAACGCAACCGGGTGCACCTGGCGAAACTGCTGCAAAGAGGCGGCAACGTACTGCTGCTCGACGAACCCACCAACGATCTCGACGTCGAGACCCTGCGTGCACTCGAGCACGCACTCGCGGATTTTCCGGGTTGTGCCGTTGTGATCTCCCACGACCGCTGGTTCCTGGACCGCATCGCGACCCATATTCTGGCCTTCGAGGGAGACAGCCAGGTCACCTGGTTTGCCGGCAACTTTGCCGAATACGAAAGCGACCGGCGGCGGCGCCTGGGAGACGAAGCCGACCAGCCCCGACGAATCCGCTACAAACCGATCAACCGCAGTTGACGGGCGACGGGTGGTGACCGGACGCTTCGACCCGGCAGACCCTTGCACGGCCTGGGTGACAACGCCGCCATGGCCGCGATCTGTACGCTGCCAGGCTTCCGCCGCTGGAGCGCCGAGATCTACGTGATGTTCTCGCTGCAGCGCCCGGATGTCTTTCCGGCGGATGACCTCGCCCGGCAGCACGCACTGCAGAATCTCAAAGGCTGAACCAGACGGTCCGCCGCAGCCGACGCCCGGGAGGCGGTCGCCCACTGGGCACCGTGGCGCACCGTCGGCAATCTATTCCTCTGGCATCTTTAACGGCGCAGCCCCCGTTTAAGACCCGGAATGTCCCATCCGGAGTGCGTGCGGTTAAGATAGCCGAATCAAATCCGGCCCCACTGGAGTGGTCACTTGGACAACCCGTTTGCCCGATTCGGTGTCGAGCACCTGTCGGCCACATCGATGAACCAGTTTCGCGCCGACCCCGCGCTCGGCATTCTTTATCTGGTCTATAACATCCGTGAAGAGGGCAGCCCGGCCATGCACCGCGGCACTGCCGTGGACGAGACCATCGGGGAGATGCTGGCCGGAGGGCAATCTCTGGATGCCGACAGCATCCGCACGCTTGCCACCGACAAATACGACACCTTCATCAGCCAGACCGACGAGGTCTATCCTGAAGAAGCGATCAGGCGTGAACGTGCCGTGGTGATCGGCTGCATGGAACAATGCTGCCGGGTGATGGGCGAGTGGGAGAGTCCGCTGTCCTACCAGCAGTCGATCCGGCTCAGCCTGCAGGATATCGAGATACCGGTGGTCGGCTACATCGACCTGCGGTATCCCGAAGAAGTACGCGAACTCAAGACTTCCGGCAAACGGCGCCGCGCAATCATCGACGATCACGCCTTCCAGGTCAGCACTTACGCCATGGCGATCCGCCAGGAAACCGGGCGCTGGCCCAGGGCCGTTGTTGATTACATCTATCCGACCGGCATGGAATCCATTCAGCTCAAGAACGGCAAACGCTGGGTCCGGGAAGTCGTGGAGACTGCCGGACGTATCCGGGCCCTGCTGGCAGCCGCGTCCAGCGAGGCCGAATTGTGCCGCAGCGTGCGGCCGAATTTCAGTCACTGGCTGTGGAACTACCGGCCCAAAGCCCGGGCTGCGGCTCAGGAATTGTTCCGGGCTACGTGATCGTTGCCGGGTTGTTTCAGGTCTCCGGGCCTGGGCTGTTTTCAGCGATGCGCCGGTAAAACGCCTGAATCACGGGATCGGATTTCACATCGTCGGCACTCAAAGGGCGATTGAAGGAGATACCTTCCAGCGTACGGCAACGACTGAGCGCGACGTAGGCCTGGCCCGGCGCGAACATGCCGCGGCCCAGATCGATATTGATGTGGTCCAGCGTCAGCCCCTGTGCCTTGTGGATGGTCACGGCCCAGGCCAGGATAAACGGAAACTGGGTGTAGCGACCGACCACCTCGGTTTCTACGCGGCTCTTCTTCTGATCCCAGTTGTAACGGTATCGTTCCCACGACTCGCGTTCGACACCGACGATCATGCCCTGATGGGTCTCGGACAGCAGTTCCACCTCTATCGATTCTTCATCCAGATCCAGCACCCGGCCCAGTGTTCCATTGACCCAGTCTGATCCGTTTTTAGTGAACATGACCTGTGCTTCGGCTTTAAGGCGCAGATCGCTGGGTGACGGCAGCTGGCTGTCGTTCTCCAGCCAGTTCCCGTCGACCTCACCCGAGTATCGCCACTCCCTGCCCGGCAGCCGGGCCAGCTGCTGTTCGTTGAACCGTCTCGCCCGGGCGTTCACGGGCGTCAGAACCAGGCGGTTCTCTGAATCGTCAACGACCTCGCCCACCGATTCATTAAGCGAGGAAACCGTGTCGTCCAGATCGCGGCCGAGACGGATATTGTCCAGCAGGCTGACGAAGTGTGCGTCCGGCTGGCGGAAGGAGCGGGTCAGCGTCACCGCTGTGAGCGGCTGACGGGCAAGACAGAGGGCGCTGAAGAAGTAGGGCGATTCGTAGGATGACTCGAAGAGCCGGCGTTCTTCGGAACTGGCAATCACGGGCGGTAGTTGATGCATGTCACCGATCAACACGACCGCCTTGCCGCCGAAAGGGACGTTCGGTCTGCCCGTATTGGCGCGCAGCGCGTCGTCCACAGCATCCAGCAAGTCGGCCCGCACCATAGAGACTTCGTCGATCACGAGGACGTCCATCTTGGCGATGACGTCCCGGCCGGAGCCCTGGATGCGTCTGGCTCGAGGTTGTGGTCCGGGTGGCAGCTGGAAAAACGAATGGATGGTCTGGCCGCGGACGTTGAGCGCGGCCACGCCTGTGGGTGCGACCACCACCAGGTTGCGGTCAAGCTCCGCCCGCAGCACATCGATCAGGGTCGACTTGCCGGTTCCCGCGGAGCCCGTGACGAACAGCAGCCGGGGCGACTCCACCCTCAGAAGATCCAGCACCTGCTGAAATTCGTCAGTCCGTTCATAATGCATGGCGGGTCAAGAATTGGGCAACTGCCCGGGCGAAATTAAAGGCGATCAGAAGCCGTTTATTGACAGAAAGAGGTCGTTAGGAGCATAACCACACGTGGTGTACAGAATTAATATTACCTGTAAATCATTCAAATATAACGCGTATATCTAAATGACACGGGATTTGAGCCGAGGTTCTACGACAATCGGCCAAATTTTACCTGTTGTTAATATATTCATCGTGAGAAGAAGGAGTCTTAACAAATTATGAGCAGATTAAAAACGGGCACCACGTCAAAAATAGATACCGCAGTCCAGCCACGCAAGAGCCTCACCATGTTGGCGTACGAAAAACTCGAAGAGTTGATCACCACGCTGAAGCTGGAGCCCGGTGCAATATTGTCCGAAGCCGCCCTGGTGGATCAGCTGTCCATCGGACGTACACCGATTCGAGAGGCTTTGCAGAGGCTGGAGCGCGAGGGCCTGATCGTGATCCTGCCCCGTAAAGGCATCCAGGTCACCGACGTGAATCCGCGTAAACACCTGCTGCTGCTCGAATTGAGACGCG
>CAZEKE010000028.1:0-2651 GCA_964512815.1 uncultured Acidiferrobacteraceae bacterium | reverse complement strand
AGGAAGATGCCGCCGAGGATGACCCAAGAGAGGAAATACGGTATGTAGGTGACCGTCTGCACCGTACGCTTGTACCAGGACACGCGGACTTCATTCAGCATCAGTGCCAGCGCGATCGGGGCAAAAAAGCCGAAGACGAGGCGCAAGACGCTGATCGTGATGGTATTGCGCAGGGCATTTGGAAAATCGGCTCCACCGAACAGGCGAGCAAAATTGTCCAATCCATTCCACTCGCTACCCAGAATCCCCGCGTCGAGGCGAAAATCCTTAAACGCGATCGCCAACCCGAACATCGGCAGGTAGTTGAAAAGCAGGAAAAAGAGCAGCCCTGGCGCTACCAGCACCAGCAGACCCCTGTGCTTGCGGTAGAGGCGCCACCAGCCGGGCTGCATCGATGCTTCGCTCATTCAGTCTCCGTATCGATGATCATCTAATAATGGTGCCGATTTCTACCTGAACCATAGCAGGAAAGCAGCGGTTACTCCCACTAGAAGGACAACCCAAGGCTTTTCCGATTCCCAGAAGGGCGCCGTTTTTCTCGTGGATCTCTTAAGCACTTCAACGAGTGTGTGTTTTTCGTTCTCCTGATTCCTGCATTCTTTGCCAAGCACACTTATAACGACGAAAAGCGTACTCGCCGTAAGAAACGTCAGTATCAGCTGGTGAAAGAAATTCAACGTATCACCAAATGTTCCGACCAGTTTCGGGAACCAAGCAATAATGTAATTACTGTAAAGGAGTTCATATCCCCACGAAAGGAAGGGGCTAACAATCAGGACAGTGAGCGCTGCTGTCGCAGTGGCCGGTTTCCAGAGTATGCCAAACAAGAATATGATTAAGATTCCAACGATTAGATATGAACCGAGTTGGGTACTCTTGAGAAAACCTTCACTAGTTGATTCTGGATTCAAGATCAATAAGCTGGCGGAAGTGCCTAATACCAATAGTATCACAACAAAAATTCGACCAACCTTAACCAACTCCTTCTCACTTGCATCCCGTCGAAAATACTTTTGATAATAATCAACCGTCAGAAACGTAGATCCAGTGTTTAGGACTGAGTCCACTGTAGAAAGAACACCACCTATCAATCCGACCATGATGAGTCCACCGAATCCGTAGCCCACGGGTACCAAGATGCGAAATAAGGTGGCAAAGGTGTCATCCGGATTTACATCCAACCCACGGGCTTCAAAAATGTAGTACCCGGCAATACCTGGCAGTATAACGAACAATACCAGACATACTTTTATGAAAATCGAAACCAATATCCCCAACCGCCCATCTTCAGGTGATTTAGCCGCAAGCATTCGTTGAGCCATTACTTGGTTGCCGCCGTAGAAATAGATATTTAGCAAGAGCAACCCGGTAAGTGCGCCCGTCCACGGTATTTGCGGGTGGTTGCTCGGCTTGAAGATGGTGAGTTTCCGCTGCCCAGCGAGCTGTGCTGCATCGAGCTCGAGCAATCCCGACAACCCGCCGATCTCTGGCTGTATCAAGACGAGAATAGCCAGAATGACCCCTCCGCCTACTAGTAAGAAAGTCTGCAACACATCGGTATAGATTACGGCGCTTAATCCTCCGGTAACCGTGTAGATTCCAGTGACAACGGCCAGCAAAATCACCATTTGCGTATAAGACATTTCCAGAGCAGTGCCGCCTAACAGCTCAGACAGTGAACGAGCGCCAAAATAAAAAGCGAAAATCAGCCCCAGTATGATGGTGACGCCGATTGACAGCATTGAGAAGACATTGCGGACCCTGCTATCGTAGCGGGCTTCCAGATACTGTGACAAGGTATAGATCTTAGAGTCTTCAAATATCGGCATGAAGATATACATCAGGAATATTACTCCGACGACAGCCATGGTAGGGTACAAAGCGGTAGCCAACCCCAGAGAACACGATGCCCCCATAAGACCCACCAGTTGCGCCGCAGACCAATTAGTGCCCAACAAAGACCCCGCTATGCCCAACCAACCAACAGATTTTCCGGCGAGAAAGAAATCCGTACTGTTATCCTCCTTCCGGCCGACCCACATGCCGAACGAAAGAATCCCTACCAGCGCGGCTAGGAATATCACTAAGTCGAGCGTATCCAAGTGTCCCATGTCTATCTCCTATGACCCAGCAAATTAGAAATATAGATTGGACCGAAACAGGTCCATCATCTCTATTGCCGTTTGCTAAGATTTCCGCACCTTTTTGACCCGCCCCACATCGCCCGTCTCCAGGCGCACCTTGATGCCGTGTGGATGCGTCGGCGACTTGGTCAGAATATCCCGCACCACGCCCTCGGTCAATCGGCCTGAGTGCTGGTCCTGCTTCAACACAATGGCGACTTCGACACCTGGCCGTATATCTGATCTGTTCTTTCCATCCATTGGCATTGCCTCTCTCAAATCGAAGGTCACACCAGGTTTAGGGCCAGCGCCCACGGCGCAGTCCGCGTTTGCAGCGTGGCGGTTATGTCATCATCCCCCTTATGCTCCCAAAGGGCGAGCGAATTCGGCGTGCGCTACATCGCCATCACCGTCCATCACGCGATGTACGCCTTAATTCAGTGCTTGCGTGCCTCGCTCGCTGTCCCCAAGCACAGCTATCCTGGCCTCAGAAACAACGGTCACCACATCCGCTGGCGGCATCTAACT
>CAZEKE010000027.1:0-3638 GCA_964512815.1 uncultured Acidiferrobacteraceae bacterium | reverse complement strand
GGCTATTCCGTACCCAGAGCGGTGCCCGCTGGCAGGGGCAGCTCACTGAGAAACTCCTCGGCTGTCAGCTTCTTACCACCACCGAGTTTCAGTTTCTGCACCCGAATGGCACCCTCGCCCGCAGCCACCGCGCTGCCTTTGTTGTCAGACTCGATAACCACCCCTGGCGTACCGCTGCCCGCCGGCTCCGCGGCACTGTCGAGGATCGTTAGCTTTTGACCCTGGTACTGCGTCCATGCGCCGGGTTGCGGGTTACAACCGCGAATCAGGTCATAGACTGTTTTGAGCGGCTTAGACCAATCGATATGGGCATCCTCACTTCGGCACCAACCCTCGTAAGAACCGGCAGCGGGATCCTGTTGGATGCGCGGAGCCCTACCTTCCCTCACCAGATCGACCGCTTCCAGCATCGCTGCAACCCCCATCGGGAAAAGGTGATTGAAATAAAGTGAACCCAGTGTGTCATCGGATCCAATCCCAACCGCCTTCTGCAACAGGATCGGTCCGGTGTCGAGCCCCTGGTCGGGCCAGAAAATACTGAGACCAGTCCGAGACTCGCCCATGATTATCGGCCAGTTGATTGAACTGGGGCCCTTATGCATCGGTAAAAGAGAAGGATGGTATTGTATGGACCCCAATCGGGGTGCGTTCAAGGCTTCCTCAGGGACCATCAGTGTCACGTAGGCCATGACACACAGATCGGCCTTCAGAGAGCGCATCTGTTCCCAGACTGCCGGGTCTTTATAGGTGGTCGGCTGATACACTGGTAATCCATTCTCGTCTGCAAAGACCTTCAGAGGATCGGGCCGACTCCCCTGGTCCGGTGCACAGTAGACGCCGCAGACCGATTCCCCTCTTTCGAGCAAGCCCTCAAGCACCGCTTTTCCAAAGGCCTGCTGGCCATGGACGATTAATTGCATGGTTATCTCTCCGAGTCAGGACCTATACGGCGCCTGCCTCCCGCGCTGATATTATCTCTTCTTCGTTGAATCCCACGACCTCACGGAGAATCTCCTCGGTATGCTCACCCAACAACGGTGCCCGTCTCACCTCGGCCGGTGAATCCGAAAGCTTGACCGGGTTTCCAACCGTCAGATACGTACCGCGCTCGGGATGATCTACCTCGACGACCGTGCCAGTATCACGCAACGAGGGCTGCTCACTCAGTTCTTTTATCGAAAGAATGGGGCCCACCGGGATGTCCAGGGGATTACAGATCTCCATCACCTCGTACTTTGTTTTGGTCTTGGTCCAGTTTTCAATAGCTTCGAAGACCTTTCCCAGCCTTGGCAGTCTCTGCGATGGCGTAGCGAAGTCCGGGTCGTCTTTCCATTCGGGCCTGCCGATCACGTCACAGATTCTCTTCCAGACCGCAGCCTGGGTAATAAAGTAGGTGTACGCATTGGGGTCTGTCTCCCACCCTTTACACTTTAATATTTTTCCAGGCTGTCCACCGCCTGAGTCGTTGCCCGCCCTGGGCGTGCTGTCAGCAAACTCCACGCCTTCGCTGAATTGGGAATATTCCTTCAAGGGGCCATGCTGCAATCGCTGCTGATCCCGCAGTTTGACCCGGCAAAGATTGAGCACGCCATCTTGCATCGCGGCGAGCACCCTCTGGCCTTTGCCGGATTTTTCCCTGTGAAAAAGCGCAGTGACGATGCCCAGTGCGAGATTCAGTCCGGTTCCTGAGTCGCCGATCTGGGCGCCGGTCACCAACGGCGGGCCATCGAGAAATCCGGTCGTGGAAGCGCTGCCGCCGGCACATTGGGCAACATTCTCGTAGACCTTACAGTCAGCGTAGGGACCTGGACCAAACCCCTTGACCGAAGCGTAGATCATCTGAGGATTGATCTGCTGAATACGCTCCCACGAGAAGCCCATTCTGTCCAGGGCTCCAGGAGCGAAGTTCTCCACCAGCACGTCACATTCCTGGATCAGCCGAGTGAAGATTTCCCTGCCTTTATCATCTTTGGTATTGAGTGTGATGCTTCGCTTATTGTGATTCAGCATCGTAAAGTAAAGACTGTCCGCATCCGGAACATCTCTCAACTGGCCACGGGTTGCGTCACCGACCCCAGGCCGCTCGACTTTGATCACATCTGCTCCGAACCAGGCCAGCAACTGGGTACATGTTGGCCCGGATTGAACGTGTGTCATATCCAGAATACGAACGCCTTCAAGAGCTTTCATTACTATCTCCGAATCGAGTATGGACAGCTAAGGACATTATTTGTACATCGTCTGGGCTTTGGTACCTGGCGCATATTCGTTGGGATCTACCCAGATATTGATCACTGCCGATTTTCCGGAGCTTTTCACGGCTTCCCGGGCCCGTCCAAGTGCCGGCGCGATCTGGCCCGCTTCCATGACCTCTTCGCCATATCCACCCAGCATTTCGCCGAACTTCGAGAAAGGGATATCCCCCAAAAGATTCCCGGTATCGCCCCGCTCTTCGCCATACTTGCTGATCTGGCCGAAGCGAATCTGGTTCATGGCCGAGTTGTTCCCGATCACGGCAATATAGGGGGCACCGAAACGGTTGGCTGTTTCCATATCGAAGGCGGTCATACCGAAAGAACCGTCACCGTAATAACACAGGACTTCCTTTTCCGGGTGAACCAGTTTGCTCGCCAGAGCGAACCCGGTACCCACACCCAGCGATCCCAGTGCCCCCGGGTCCATCCAGTTTCCTGGCACCCGGGGCTGAACGGCCTGGGCACTGATGGTTACAACATCTCCTCCATCCCCGATATAGACCGTATCCTCTGTCAGGAACTCATTCAACTCCCAGGCCACGCGGTACGGCGAGATCGGGCTCTTGTCGGATAGAAACTGGGGCATCAACTTTTCGGTTTTCTCCGCCTCGACGATACGCAGCTCAGCCAACCAGTCTTTACGCCCACTCGCACCGTTATTGCTGCTGGCTGTCGTTGCAGCTAGAACTGCCGTCAGTATCGCGCGAGGGTCTCCAGTCAACCCGAGCGAAACGTCCCGGTTCTTTCCTACTGTCCGGTAGTCCATGTCGACCTGTACAACGGTGGCATCCTGACGGAGCCGCTTGCCATACCCCATCCGGAAGTCGAACGGCGTTCCCACGATGACAATCACGTCGGCCTTGTTGAAGGCGTCTCGGCGGGTACGGTGGAAATGATGCGGATCCCCCGGAGGCAGGATTCCGCGGGCGGCACCGTTGAAGTAAGCCGGAATATTCAGTGCCCGCACCAGGTCTATTGCAGCATGATGGGCTCGGGCTGCCCAGACCTGGCTGCCGAACAGTATCGCCGGGCGTTCGGAGCGAATCAGCAGGGCTGCAAGGCGTTCAATATCGTCCGGATCCCCGAGACTTCGGGTCGACGAACGATACCGACCAGTCTCTGGAATCGTTGCCTTTTCAAGCTGGACCTCCCGGTCCAGCACGTCTCGCGGAATTTCCAGATAAGAGGGGCCCGGGGCACCGGAAAAACACTCCCGCGCCGCCATCGACACCATGTCCGCGACCCGTTCCGTAGAGCGCACGCTATCGGAAAATTTAGTGATCGGCGCCATCATGTCGGCATGCGGTAGATCCTGTAATGAGCCCATCTTGTGCTGGGTCAGCGCACCCTGGCCACCGATGTGGAGAACCGGGCTTTCCGACC
>CAZEKE010000026.1:0-3666 GCA_964512815.1 uncultured Acidiferrobacteraceae bacterium | reverse complement strand
GGCCTCACTGAGGCGGTTCCATCATCTTCGTTGTGCAATCTGTATTCTGTCGTTCCTGATGTCTACAGAGTAGGTCTCAAGGTCAATTTCCGCGGGCTCATCGAGCGCCCGGCCGTCCCGTAGACAGAAACGACTGCCGTGTAGCGGACAACGGATGGTTTCTCCGTCGAGGGCACCGAGCGACAAGGAGGCATCTTCATGGGTACAGGTGTCCCCGACTGCAAAATACTGTCCTTCGACATTGGCAACCAGAATTCGCGTGCCGAAGGCCGAGACCTGCCGCATTGTGCCTGGCGGCAGGCCAGCCCGCTGCCCCACGTCGTGCCAGGTCGTGTCGTCCATGGGTATCCTTATCGCTTCCGGTTTCAACAGGTATGCAAATGCCGGGGCCGAAGACCCGTCTCGGCAGTCAGATTCTGCTGCTCTGAGTCCGGTCGGTACCAGCCCAGCGTTTCATGCAGCCTGACCACTTCACCGATGATCAGCAGTGTTGGGGGCTCAATGTCTTCACCTGCAACCCGGGATGGCAGGCTACCTAGCGTCCCGGTGATGACTTTCTGGTTGCGGGTTGTTCCCTGCTGGATGAGCGCGGCGGGTCTGTCGGCGCTCGAGCCGTGTTCGATCAGGGCCTGACAGACCGATTCCAGGCCGGTGAGGCTCATGTAGACGACGACGGTCTGTCTGGGTCGGGAAAGCATCTGCCAGTCAAGGTCTATGACGTCGTTCTTGAGGTGACCGGTCACGAATGTGCACGACTGCGCATAGTCCCGATGGGTCAGCGGTATGCCCGTATAGGAAGCACAGCCCGAAGCAGCGGTTATACCGGGAATCACCTGGAATGGGATGTTCTCTCTAACCAGGTCTTCAATTTCCTCACCGCCCCGGCCGAAGATGAAAGGGTCACCGCCCTTGAGCCGCAGGACCCGTTGGCCTTGTTTCGCCAGTTCGACCAGCAAGTGGTTAATGTCCTGTTGCGGTACCCGATGATTAGCACGGGCTTTGCCGACATAGATACGTTCAGCATCTCGCCGGACGAGATCAATGATCTCCGCTGCCACCAACCGGTCATAGAGAACGACATCGGCCTGTTGCATGAGGCGTAAGGCGCGAAACGTCAGAAGATCAGGGTCGCCCGGACCGGCTCCGACAAGATAGACCTCTCCCTGCCGGTGATCGTTGTCCCGAGGATTCTCGAGCAACTCAGCGAGTGCACTACGGGCTTCTTTATCCCTGCCGGCAAAAACCAGTTCAGCAATGGGCCCCTGAAGAACATGCTCCCAGAATGCACGCCGTACAGCCGGCGATGTATAGGCGGATTTTGCTCTGGCCCGGAAAGCGTTTGCGAGGCTGGCGAGGCGGCCATAAGCGCCCGGAATCATCGTTTCGAGCCGGCTCTTAAGAAGCCGGGAGAGTATCGGTGCAGCACCGCCGGTGCCCACCGCGATGAGTACCGGAGAGCGGTCAACAATAGAGGGTACGATGAAACTGCATAACTCGGGCTGATCGACCACGTTGACGGGTACACCCTCACGGACAGCGGTGGCAGAAGCCCGCCGATTAATGTCCTGATCGTCTGTTGCGGCAATCACAATACGCATTCCTTCAACCTGTTCCGGAACAAACTTGTCTTCAATCAGTCTAAGTGCTTTTCCCGCGGCCAGTTCGCGAATTTCGTTGCTGGCCGACTCTGCGACCACAGTGATCCGTGCGCCGGTCTTCAAAAGCGTCCTGATTTTCCGATAAGCGACGTCGCCCCCACCGATCACCAGGCAGGGTTCGTTTCGGAGGTGTAGAAAAACAGGCAAATAGTCCATCAGCGCTCCTGTGCGCTCAGTACCCCAGCAGTTCTTCCGGATCAAAGCCGGCTTTTTCGAACAGTGCCTTGGCTTTACCAGCATCTTTGTCCGTACCCCTTCCCTGCTGGTACATCTGGGCGAGTGCCACCATCGCGCCTTCAAGACCAAGGTCGGCGCCCTGCTTGAAGCAGGCCAGCGCTTTACGTTCATCCTGCACCGTACAGTCACCATCGAGGTGCATTTGCCCCAGCCCGTGTACTGCCGGCCCGTAACCCTGTTCGGCTGCGCTCGACATCCATTGGTATGCAAGCTGTTCATTTCGGACCTGTCCCAGTCCGATCTGGCACATGATCGCCAGCCGGTACTGGGCCGCTGCATTTCCGGCTTCTGCATAGGGTTTCAACAGTGACCGGGCCTGGCTGAACTGCTTGGCTTCAAAGGCAGCGATACCACTGCCAAGAGAGATCTGAAGTTCATCCCGCATTGGACTGACTATAGGTTGGGTTTTCGTCTTTTTCACTACCCATTTGGGTATGGAGAGTAGAACGAAGCGGATTTAGACTGTTGCGCTGGGCAATTTGGATTTCTAGAGCATAGCGATGACAAAGGCTTCAGTCGGACACGAAATGCGGGCCTATTTGCAGCGAATCGCGACAGGTCCTGAACTTAGCAAGGATCTGACTGAAGAGGAGACGCGCCGGGCAGTATCTGCAATTCTGTCCGGTACCGTGGACGAGGTGCAGACGGCTGTCTTCCTTATTGCGATGCGGATGAAACGGGAGACCAATGCAGAGAACAGGGGCGGGCTTCGTGCACTGCTGGATCATTCGAACCAGGTCACGGCAAGTGTGAATGACGTAGTACACGTTGCCGATCCTTTTGACGGCTTCACCCGTGGGTTGCCCGCAGCCCCATTTCTGCCACCGGTTCTCGCCGCTTGTGGTTCCCCGGCGGTAAGCAGCGGTGCGGAGGCTGTGGGGCCCAAATACGGGGCTACCCATCGGCAGGTGCTCAGAGCGGCTGGCTTCAAAGTGGATCTTTCGCCAGAATCGGCTGCCCGGCAGATCGAGGATCCCCTCTGCGGATGGGCTTACGTGGATCAGCGTCACACCTGCCCGGCCCTCCACGAGCTGGTAGAACTGCGTACCAAAATTGTCAAACGGCCCCTGTTGACCACGCTGGAGGTGTTACTGGCACCTGTGCTGGGAAAGAATGCCACCCATCTTGTGACCGGCTATGTCCACAAGCCGTATCCCCCGGTCTATAGCATGCTTGCCCGGCAGGCCGGCTATACGTCCGCGGCGATCATACGAGGAGTCGAGGGAGGTGTGATCGCGTCCCTCAACCAGGCTTCGCGGCTGGTGCGTTTCTGCAACGCCGGTGAAGATGAAGCGCTACGCCTTGATCCTTCGGAGATTGATCTTGAATCACCCAGTCGGGCCGTACCGCTTCCGAACGATCTGCCGGGGGCAGAAGCGAATGGAGAGGACACCGGACCTCGATTCGATGCCCGAGCCTCGGCGCTCGCCGCAGCCGCCGCCGGTCGGGAGGCTCTTCACGGTCGACCTGGGCCAATGTATGACAGTCTGGTGTACGGTGGGGCAGTCATTCTCTGCCATCTGGGTCAGGTTTCTTCGCTGCAGGAAGGCGCGGCGGCGTCCAGGCAGGCACTGGAGGGGGGTGAGGCTCTGCGTCGGCTGGATGCTGCTCAATAGTAAATGGGTGCGGGTATTCGGGTATCAGTCTAATTATATCAATCTGATACTTGAAATAAGATATACTTATTTATCCGGACCACCGCAGAGTCGCACGATGAAGTGCTTTGCCGAGGACCGTCAGTGCAAATCACGATCCGCCAGTTACAGGTTTT
>CAZEKE010000025.1:0-2927 GCA_964512815.1 uncultured Acidiferrobacteraceae bacterium | reverse complement strand
TCGGTCTTGACCAATTCCGGGTGCAACGCCATCATCACCGATGTCTCCAACTCCCCGGCGTGCCCCCACCCGTGCGGTCCGGCCTCGCGGATCTCGCCCACCTCGTCGTACGTAAACCACGACGAACCGTAAACCTTCGCCTGCGGGTGCCCCTCCATCAATCGCTGCAACGCCACATTCATATTGGCGACATTGCCACCGTGACCATTGACGATCAAAATCTGCTCAAAGCCGGCACTCACCATACAGCCCGCCGTCTCCACGATCATATTGATATGCGTCTCCGACTTCGCCGTCACCGTACCCTTGAAATTCATGTGGTGTGGCGAATAGCCCAACCACTGCGCCGGCAGACACAACACCTGGTCGGGAATCGCTGCGTCGAGCCGATCGACAATACCCTGCACCTCGGCCGTATCGGTTATAAACGGCAGATGCGGGCCGTGCTGTTCAAACGCCGCGATGGGATATACCACCACCACATCCCGCGATACGTCCTCGAGGTCGGGCCAGGTGAATTCGCCCAGTTTCATCGCTCCTCCTCCATATCAAGCCAGCAGACCATCCCGCAACCGCCCAATCGCCTCTTGTCCGAGCCCCACCGCCCGCATATAGCCTTCGCAGCCACCGTAGTCCTGTGCCAGGTGGTCGAGTACCATTCGCATCGTCTGCGGCGGACACGATTCGCGCTGGTAATCCTCCCAGGTACGAACCGCCGGATTCGCCCCCGGCAGCGTCTGGTAGTGATCCACCGAAAAACGCGCCGTCAGCCCGTAATCCGCCACAATCGTCTCTTCGGGCACGCCGGCCAGCCCCAACAGCAGCGCCGCCGTCACGCCCGTGCGATCCTTGCCGGCGGCGCAGTGGAATAGCACCGCCGGCGGCCCCGCGGCAAGCGTCTGCAGAATATCGCGCAGCATCGACTGGCGCTGGTCCAGCCACCCGCAATACGTATAGGCGATGCGGTCCGCATCCCCCTCCATGCGCGCCCCGGCGCGCAGGTCTTGCGCATAGCGCTGCGACAGCTCGGTCTCCAACCCCTCCTCACCGATCATATTCAGATGGTGGTAGGCCACCTGGGCGGATCGGCAAAAGACATTAGGTTCGCTCGCGGTTTCATCGGTGCGGCGCAGATCGACCACCGTGCGCAGGCCGTATTGCACCAGCGACTCCTGGTCGTCGTCGGTGAGCAGGTGCATGCTACTGGCCCGCAAAAACCGCCCCCAGCGCGTGATATCGCCACTCCGCGTGCGGTAGCCGCCCAGGTCCCGCACATTGTGCGCCCCCGCCAGCGCCAGCCGACGCCTGGAATCCAGTGTTTCATCCATAGGACTCAATCTCCCCAGCGGCTCGGATTGATGCCCGGCGCATCGCGCTGCATGCCCTGGGGCTTGTGCGCCTGTTGCCACGCGATGCCGGTGGTATTGCGACTCTGTAAGTAGGGCCGGGCCGCTTCCGGCGCCTGTGCCACCCACTCCGGGTCCCAGTCCTCCATCTCCCGCACCGGCCCCGCCCACGCCGGCCGGTAGCCGAACTGTATCAGTTCCCGCGGCTCCGCCGCCCGGTTGGGATGGGTGCCATGGAAGAGCAGGGCCGGAATCATCACCACCGTGCCCGCTCTGGCGCAGAGGGTGATCTCCTGCGGATGCGAGCTATAGCGCACATAGGGATTGGCCTCGGCGTGGAAGGACAAATGCGAGCGCGGAATCAGCCGAAAGGGCGCGCGGTCGGACGGCAGGTCGTCGAGATAGTAGAGCACCCGCAACAATCGCGGCGACGAGCCCTCATAGCCGAAGATCGACGAGCCAAAGGGCTGGCCATCGGTGTGCAGCGAAATCCCCGGCGAACCGGACAGCGTGCGAGTGAATAATCCGTGCGTAAAGACAATTTCCGGGCCCATCAGTTGATGCAGGAATTCGACGATTGGTGGATGGCCGATC
Source organism: uncultured Acidiferrobacteraceae bacterium (assembly GCA_964512815.1). Taxonomy (GTDB): domain Bacteria; phylum Pseudomonadota; class Gammaproteobacteria; order Arenicellales; family UBA868; genus UBA9619. Next base: position 987 of record CAZEKE010000025.1, on the reverse strand, counting down.
AATTCGGCTACGGCGTCGCTCCGGCACTGGGGCTCGTGGTGGTAGGTCTGGGCCTCGCTGTAGTCCTTAGTCTGCATCGGCAGCTCTCGGGTCGCCGCCTTCAGCCGCGCAATGTGGTCGGCGTCGAGTACATCGGGAAAAACCGCGAAGCCCTCGACTTCGAGATGGTGGATCTGCTCGCCGCGGGTAAAGGTAGCGAAGTCCGTCTCATCGACTTCCATGAAGTCGATTTCTTCGCCCGGGTCGATTTTCACCGTTGTGGTCTTCAACTTGTTTTCCTCCGCTATAAGCCAGCCCATAAGATGGGCAACCCAGTCACTGCGCACAATCGGGATTGCTCCCCGTGCGACTCTCTGCCGGACAGCACCGGGCCGTGCGCAAACTGCCGCTGTTGCGCTAAGCGGGGATAAAGGGGCTACTGCGGTCCTGCTCAACCAGCGGTTCGGCCCCCGCCGCCCCGACCACGAACGACTGCTCGATATGCACCGAGGCCTCACCCAGCGCGAAGACCATCGCCTCCATATTGAGCACCATATTCTCCTCCAGCGGCAAATCGGCCGGCTCGTCGACGCAATCGTCGCGGATCCGCAGCCCGGTGTCGGCGACCAGGATCGGATAGTCGCGCACCTCCAGCCCCACCCCGTGCCCGTGTGGGAACGAAACCGCAATACCGCGCTCCTCGAGCGCCGCCCACATCGCCGCCGGCACCGCCGAAGAATGGGCACCTGGCACCATCGCCCGCCGCCCGGCCGCCAGACACGCGCAGAGCGCCTCGTAGCGATGCGCCCACACCTCAGACAGCGGGCCCAGCGCCAGCGTCAACCCGCTATCCGAGCAATAGTTCCGGTAGACGCAGCCGTAATCGATATACATGAGATCGCCCGCGTCTGGCACATAGTCGGTCTCCGTCGCCAGCCCCATCCCCTTGATCCCATAGGCGAAGTGGTCCAGCTCCGCCCCCTGGGCCGCGACCTCGGCGCGAAAAAT
>CAZEKE010000024.1:0-2699 GCA_964512815.1 uncultured Acidiferrobacteraceae bacterium | reverse complement strand
CGACGCCACGTTCATGCCGAATTTGATCTTGCTGGTCGCGCCGGCAAGCCCGGCCATCGTACTCATACATTCAAGAAACGGCTCGCGGGAAATCAGCCGGTCGGTCTGCCACAGCGAGTCGACACCGGCCTCGTCACAGCGTTTGACCCACTTCCAGTATCCTTCTGCACTCGAGAAATTAAAAGTCGACAGACCGAGGCCGATTCCGATTGTCATAACGTTATCCGTACTCTCTCTTTTGGTGAGATAACTCTGATCATGAAAAGAAATATGAAGAGAACCATATTTTGACCCACTAAAGTATAGACTCTACGAAGCTGATGGTGTGTCAACATGTCCCGGGTAAGGTGAACGCAGGAGCGCTGGATGAAGATCAAACGGATTGAGCACATTGCGGTTGCGGTCAATCAACTGTCCGCCATGCGAGAGATACTTGAGAACAAACTGGGATTGACGCTGGAGTATGAGGAGAATCTTCCACAGTACAACACGAGGATCGCCATGTATCCGGTGGGGGACACCTATATAGAGATTCTTGAGTCGAACAAAAAGGGTACCGAAGTATCAAACTGGATTGACCAACATGGTGAGAGTCTCTTTCATATCTGTCTGGAAGTCGATGACATTGACGCCGCGCTTGTTGAACTCAGACAGAAGGACGTCCGACTCATTGATGAAACACCGCGTATTGGGCATGCCAACTCGCGCATCGCGTTTCTCGATCCAGCGTCAACGGGTAATCTTTTGATTGAACTCGTTGAGCTGGCGGAATCCGGGACCCAGCCCCCCTGAGTACCGATCGAGACGCTTGAACTTAGGTCTCAATCCGTAATTCGAGAGCTGAAAGGATTTTTGTACAGGAGATTTTGATAGTTCTGATGACAGATCGAGGTGTTTAATGAGTTTGTTGAACCACAAAGACAATGACCACGCGTTTCCGATGATCGGTACCGGGGCAGACGAGGTTCTTGAAAGAATCAATCAGTTGAAGTCTGACCTGCCTTCGCGGGCGCACGGGCAGTTTGGCCTGTACGCGATGGAAGGCGAAGATTCAGTGCAGGAATTTGGTGAGCAGGCCTACCGAACGTTTATCCGAATGAACACGGTTTTTTCTTCGGTGTTGCGCGGTCTCGCGATGATTGAGGATGATCTTCAGGCCATGTGTGTAGAAATTCATAATGGCGGTAGCTCAGGCCGAGCGAACATCACGTCGGGTGGAACTGAAAGTATTTACTGTGCGCTTCATGCCATGCGAGAACGTGCTCGGATCGAAAGACCTGAGATCTCGGTGCCCGAAATCATCGCACCTTACTCGGCCCATATCGCATTTTCCCGTGGGGCCCATTTTCTCGGGATGAAGCTGATTCGGGTGCCTACCGGTAACAATTATCGGGCGGATGCGACGCTGATCGAGCAAGCCATCGGCTCTTGCACTGTCGGTGTTGCCGTTTCTGCTCCGTGCTGGCCCTATGATCTGTTCGATCCGGTCTCCGAGATCGCAGAACTGACGCTTGCCCGCAAGCTGTGGCTGCATGTCGATGCTTGCGTCGGCGGTTTTCTTGCACCGTTTCTGCAGGCTGTGGGGCAACCGATACCGGAATATGACTTTCGCGTTTCCGGGGTTCATTCGATTTCCGCAGATCTGCATAAATACGGATATTCTCCGAAACCCTGCTCGGCCATCCTGTGGCGCTCCGAACAAGAGCAGAAATTTCACTATCACGCGTGCTCAGACTGGCCCTCAGGCCCTTATCTCAGTCAGTCGATGCTGGGCAGTGGTCCAGCCGGTGCAACCGTCGCAGCGTGGGCAGTTTTGAATCACCTCGGACGGCAGGGTTACGAAAAAATTGCCGAAAAAATCGTCAGGACGAAAGAAAAGCTCACCGCTGGTATCGAAGACATCGCCGGCCTCTCGACCTGGAAGACCGACACAGCCAGCCTGATGATCATCTCGGCTGGGCTTGATATTCACGAAGTGACGGCGGGTATGAATGCGCTGGGCTGGGTGCTGTGGGGCAACAATGAGCCGCCGCTCATCCACCTCACTGTTGATTCGACCGAAGATGACATCATCCAGCTGTTCCTGGTAGACCTGGCGCAAGTGGCAGACTCACTTCGAGCAGGAGGGGTCCGTGCCGTGCCCAAAACGGGAATTTACGGCACCGGAATCTCCGAGAGTGAAGATCATTTACCAAGATGGGTATACGACGCGTGGAAGCTGATCGAGACCCCTGAACAAAAAGCGGGAGACTGACGGCACCTGCAAGAGTCTCTAGGCCTGAGGCAAAGCCCCGGAACTAGGTTCACCGATCGCGCTATAGCAAAGAGCCAATACCAGGCAAACTCAATCGGAGGAACAACCTAACGGTGATCCCTGTAGCTGACGCCAAGACCTGATCGGGCATCCGTATTGACCCCGTATGGTGGGAGCGGATAACGCAGACCATTGCGCGCCAGGTGCTCGAGTCCGTCGATGATCTTGGGAAGAAACCGGGGTGGGATGGCCATCAACAGTTCGTCTTCCATCACGCCGCCGTAGCGCCTCTCGGCATAGCAGGGGATGGAAAGACTGGGCTCTCCGGTCGAGAGAGCCCGGCCCCAGGAGTCGGCGCACGATGATTCACCGACGCAGCTCCACTCCAGTTTCCGGTAACCCGTCCATTGCAGGCCGTTGATGAAAAGAATCATTTGCGCGGGCG
>CAZEKE010000023.1:0-2657 GCA_964512815.1 uncultured Acidiferrobacteraceae bacterium | reverse complement strand
GGCGGCTGGAAGGGGCGGACCAGAACGGATTGTTCGCGAATAGCCGAGGGACCTAGCCGCGATCCCACACGCGCCGGATGTGTCCCGCAATCGAATGGAATACCCAGCACTGCCGCCCGGCTATGACTGAGATTGCTGGAGAACGGCACGCCCATGAAACTCCCCGGGGCGTTGATTACGGTTTCCTCTGATGCGTCAGGTGGATCCATGAACTTGACAGGGGTAATCGTGCATAAGACGGTTGACCCTAAATAAGGGGCACATGCTCTGATTGTAAGGAATTTCGGTGTCGCCTGTAGAATCGGTATACCAACGGTTCCAGTCAACGGAACCTGGGAGAGAAAACCATGCCTAGCGTACTGCGCACCCCGGATGACCGCTTTCGGGCCCTGCCCGACTTCGATTTTGAACCGCACTACCTCGATAACCTGCCGGGCTACGAGGGACTGCGTTGTCACTATCTGGATCTCGGCCCACAAAATGCTGAACGGACTTTTTTGTGCGTGCACGGTCAGCCAACCTGGTCCTATCTTTTCCGGCACATGATTCCAATCTTCCGGGCAAGCGGGGCCCGGGTCGTTGTGCCTGATCTGTTCGGGTTCGGGCGCTCAGACAAGCCCACTGAAGAAGAGACCTACACCTTCAGCTTTCACCGAAACATGCTGCTGGCCTTCACATCGCGGCTGGAACTGACCAACCTGACACTGGTTGGTCAGGACTGGGGCGGCATCCTCGGCCTTACGCTGCCGATGGAACTCCCGCATCGCTACTCGCGACTGCTGGTGATGAACACTACACTGGGTACCGGCGAAGCGCCCCTGAGTGACGGTTTCATTGCCTGGCGGCAGTGGTGCCGGGACAATCCCGATCTTTCACCGGGACGATTGCTGGGCCGGGCCTGCCCTCACCTGACAGCTGAAGAACAGGCTGCGTACGATGCACCGTTTCCGGACATTGAGCACAAGGCCGGCGTCCGCGCTTTTCCTGAACTTCTTCCCGAGCACCCCGATGCCGACGGTGCCGAAATATCGCGCCAGGCCAGGACATGGCTGCAAGGTGAGTGGCAGGGTCAGAGTTTCATGGCCATCGGTATGCAGGACCCGGTTCTGACGCCGCCCATGATGTACGCTCTCTCCAGATCCATCCGCAATTGCCAGGCTCCGCATGAAGTGGCTGAAGGAGGACATTTTCTGCAGGAATGGGGTGCCGACGTGGCACGCCAGGCGCTCACATCCTGGCAGCTTTAAGCCCTGCCGGTCAGTGTTTTAACCGCAGAACGGCTAGCGCGGTGTGGCATCGGGCAGACCACCGTCCACTGGCAGTGTTGCACCAGTCGTCGGTGTGGCGCGGCTCACAAAGAACAAGACCGCGCTGCCGACGTGTTCGGCAGTGATTCGGGCTTTGAGGAGATTCCTGCCACGATAGTACGCCTCCAAACCATTGGCATCGAGCCCCCGAGCGAGCATCCGTTGAGGACCGACCTCTGCCCAGAGTCCGGACTGTCGTTCCCCATGTGAGAAGACGGCGTCGGGCGCGACCATGTTCACCCGCACATCATCAGCGGCGAACTCCTGGCTGGCGATCCGGGCAAGCTGGTGGCCGGCTGCCTTGGTTGCACTGTAAGCCCCGAATTCGCTACCGGGCGCAAAGACATTCTTGGTCGACACCAGTACGATGTCACCGCCGGTCCCTTGCCGTTTCATGTGCCGGGCAGCCTCGCGCAACAGCAACAGGGTACCGTGTGTATTGACCTGCTCGAGCTGCTGGAACTTTTCAAATTCCATGGTCTCCAGTGAGGACACATGAGCCAGCCCGGCATTGATGACCACAATGTCCACACCACCCCAAATCTGACTTACCTGGTTGAACCCTTCACTGACAGATCCCGGATCAGTGACGTCCAGGCCAATGTCTAAAACCCGGCCGGGAAACCGCCGGCTCAACGGCTCAGCCAGCAGACTGAGTGACTCACCAGGCAGGTCTGTTAACACAACGTGGGCACCTTCCAGCAGCAGTCGCTCGGAAATACCGGAGCCGATGGCCCCGCCTGCGCCGGTCACCAGCGCGACCCGGCCACGAAGTGGTGGCACACCAGGCCGAACCAGCTTCGCCTGTTGCAGCGGCCGGTACTCCATCTCGAAAAGATCCCCTTCGCCAGGACATTGATAGGAAGAACCCATGGCTGCGATCAACGCCTTCGCAGAATACGGCTGGGCGGTGATATCGCGAACGATCACGGCTGAGGGGGCGTCCTCTCCCACACACAAGGCGCCCATTCCGGGAAAGAGCACGACTGCCGGTGCGGGATCAAATGGTTCTATCCCGGCAGGCCGGCGGCTCGCATGCCGGGCGAGGTAGGCACGGTAGTCTTCGGCGTAGCGCTCCAGCACGGTATCGATCTGGCCTGCGAGAAGTGCCTCGTCGTCGTAGACCGGTTTATCTACCCAGGCTGGCAGAATTTTCGTTCGAATCAGGTGGTCGGGGGTGAGTGGGGGCGAAAGCGCAAGTGTTTGGGCCTCGGCGCTATCGAGGAAAGCGAGAATCTCCGGCGTCACTAGCGGCCGCAGTACCCTTCGCTCGTAGGGGCAGTCTGGGTCTCCGGTCACACGGGCAAGCCGGCCACGCAGCAGGGGCGCCACGCTGGACAGGCGCCTCAT
>CAZEKE010000022.1:0-2798 GCA_964512815.1 uncultured Acidiferrobacteraceae bacterium | reverse complement strand
TCGCTGCTGATCATCGACGAGGTCCAGACCGGCTTCTGCCGGACCGGGACCTTCTTCTCCTGCGAGCAGTTCAACCTCGTTCCGGACATTTTGTGTCTGGCCAAAAGCATCGCCGGTGGCATGCCCATGGGTGCCGTACTGTGCTCCGAACGGGTTGAGGCGGGTATCGGTGTGCACGGCTCGACCTTCGGCGGCAACCCGCTGGCCTGCGCTGCAGCGCTGGCCGCCATCAACTTTATGCTGGAACACGACCTCGCGGCCCGGGCCAACGAGAGGGGAGCATACTTTCAGCGCCGTTTTACCGGCGAGTTACCCGCCCGGGTGCGGGATGTACGGCAGATCGGCCTGATGATCGGTATCGAGCTCAAGGAAAAAGCGACCCCCTACCTGCAGGCCCTGCTGCATCGCCGGGTGCTGGCGCTGCCGGCCGGCCCCACGGTGATCCGCCTGCTGCCACCGCTGGTGATCAGTGAATCGCAGCTGGACACGGTGGTCACTGCCCTGCAGGACGTCCTCTCGGTCTGACCGGTCTTTCGTCGCCGGCTTTACATCCCGGCAAGGCTGCGAGTCGGGGAGATCGTGTCCGGGTCGTGGGTGAGTTCGATCAGAGCGGGAAGCGGCTCGGCCAGCGCCCGGTTCAGCGCCGGCAGAAATTCTTCGGTTTTCTCCACCCGCTCGGCGTGTGCACCGTAAGCCCGTGCCAGGGCACAGAAATCCGGGTTCACCAGTTCGGTGCCGATTACTCGACCGGGAAAGCGCTGTTCCTGGTGCATCCGGATGGTGCCCAGCATGTTGTTGTTGACCACGATGATCACGATAGCAAGGCGGTACTGCACGGCAGTCGCGAGTTCCTGGCCCGTCATCAGGAAGCAGCCGTCACCGGCGAAGACGACCACCGGTCTTTCGGGATACAGCAGCTTGGCCGTTACTGCCGCCGGCAGACCGTAACCCATTGAACCTGCTGTCGGGGCCAGCTGGCTACCCAGCGCCCGGTAGCTGTAAAAACGATGCACCCAGGCCGTGTAGTTGCCCGCGCCATTTGCGATTATGGCATCCGCAGGCAACGCATCGCGCAGCGTGCAGACCACTTCCGACAGGTTGACATCGGCCGGACCCGGCAGGGGCTGAGTCCAGTCCAGGTATCCCTGGCGCAGAAACCTGGTCGACTCCGACCAGGGTCGCTCGGCCGGTGCCGGACCGATTGCACCAAGCGCTGCGGCGAACTGGTCGGTTGAAGCATTCATCGCCAGTGCCGGGTAATAAACGCTGCCGAGTTCCTCCATGCCGGGATAGACATGCACCAGCGGCTGACGGGGTTGTGGGATGTCGATCAGGCTGTAGCCGGCGGTCGTTATTTCCCCGAGCCGGACACCGACAGCGATCACAAGATCGGATGCTTTAATGGCAGCAGTCAGGTCCGGGTCCGTGCCCAGGCCCAGTCCGCCCACGTACTGATCATGCCCGTTGTCAAAACAATCCTGGAACCGAAACCCGGCCACCACCGGCAGCTGCCACTCAGCGGCAAACTGTTGCAGACACTCACGCGTCCGCACCGTCCAGCCGCGCCCGCCGACAATCATGACCGGCCGCGATGCCTGCCGCAGCATCTCGGCAAAGCGGTCCATGGCGGACGCAGTCGGCGCCGGCTCCACAAAATGGAAAGGCGCCAATGGTTCGGCAGAAGTGTGCTCGCGAAGCATGTCCTCCGGCAGGACCACGACGACGGGTCCTGCCCGACCGTTGACAGCGGTGTGAAACGCCCGGCTCACCACTTCAGGAATCCGGTTCGGGTCGACGATCTGTTCAACCCGTTTTGCGATGTGACCGTACATCGCTGCGTAGTCAATCTCCTGGAAGGCTTCACGGCCTATGGTTTCGCGCGCGATCTGTCCCACGAAAAGCACCAGCGGTGTCGAATCCTGGGCAGCGATGTGAATACCCGATGCCGCATTACTTGCCCCGGGGCCGCGACTGACAAAACAGACTCCGGGCCGGTGCATCAGCTTGCCGTAGGCGTCGGCCATCATGGCCGCACCGCCTTCCTGGCGGCAGACCACGGTACGGATTGACTGATCCCCGTGAAGCAAGTCCAGTGCACCCAGGAAACTCTCGCCCGGCACACAGAAAACATGATCGGTGTCCTGAGCACGCAGGGCTTCAATCAGCAGGTGACCACCGATTCGGGTCCCGGTCATACAGAGGTTCTCCTTGAAAGGTTCAGCAACGAGCGCAGTCGGCAGGGCCCGGGGCCGGACCTTGTCCCGATATTAAAGAAAGCATCAAGAGTGCGGCAATCAGGTAGCGGGGCAGCCCGGCACCGCTCACGGACGCTTGGAGACTTTCAGCCACAGCGCTTTCATGCCCATGTCCCTTAGGTGACGATTAGCCTTTTCCAATCCCTTTACGGTATTGAACGGACCCCCCTGTACCCGGAAGAACTGGCCCTGCACCTGGATGGTGACGCGCTGAATGCTGGGCTCGAAACCGACAAGCGCAAGGCGAGCCTACATCTGATCGGCCTTGGACTGCTGAGTGTAGGACGCGGCCTGCGGCATGTAGTGACGCGAGGATGACGTCTTCTGGGCCGGCTCCGCCGCTGGCGTTGCCGGGGAAGAATCAACTGGGACCGGAACATCCTCAGGAATCACTCGTTCGATCTCCGGTAGCACCGTATAGAAATCAAAACTCGTGCGTACCGGCCGCGCCTCGGAATCCTCTACGGCGGCTGCCGGTTGCGGCTGATCAGCCTGTTCGCGCGATGCGGCCATCAGCTGCTTGAGTCCCGCACCCATACGGCC
>CAZEKE010000021.1:0-3230 GCA_964512815.1 uncultured Acidiferrobacteraceae bacterium | reverse complement strand
CAAGCCGCGATCGGCTAAGAGTGATTTCTGGCCGCTGAGATCATCGCCGCTGACCACGGCGACCGTCAGGTCGAGTCCCGCTTGTGCGAGAGCCTCCCTTGCTGCAACGGGGCAGGCAGCAGGGTTGAGGACGCCGGCATTCGAGATGAGCTTCACACCCTGGTTTGAAATTTCAGTGAGATTCGGGACGAGAGTAGAATCGATGGAGTCAGATGCGTATCCGAGGTTCCGGTCTCGGTCGCGGGCCCTGGCCATGATCGACATGGTGATCTCGGCGAGATAATCATAGACCAGGTAATCCAGTCCACCGGCCTCCAGCAATTGCGGCGTGGCCAGCTCGGCTTCACCCCAGAATCCACTGGCACCGCCAATTCGGATCGTTGTTTCTGCCATGTCTGCCTGCCGGTGATCAGGACGCGCTCCTGCCGTCGAGTTTACTGCATGCCGAGCAGCATATTGACGGAACAACCGAACTGAACGATGGGGTCGCGCGCGCAAAACACTCGGTCACTTTTTGTTAAGATCGGCTCACGGACCTTGGATGATGAGCACCTTCACATGGTATCCCGTCTGACGACCCAAGATATCGCTGATTATCACGAGTACGGGTTCATTTTTGCCCGTGATCTCTTTGACGCCGAGGAAGTCGACCTTCTTGGACGCGCCATGGAGCAAGACCCTGCCATCGCTGCGCACTCACTGCTGCGCGCGGATCAGCAAGGCGGCGCGACGCGTATCTCGCTCTGGAACCGCGCCGGAGACAGCGTCTATGGGCTTGCCGCACGCAGCCGGAAGATCGTTGACATGGCCGAAGACCTGATCGGCGAGCCGGTCTATCATTTCCAGTCGAAGCTGACCGCAAAGGATCCCTATGTGGGCGGCGCCTGGGAGTGGCACCAGGACTACGGTTACTGGTACTACAATGGTTGCCTGGCACCCAAGATGCTGAGTTTCATGATTGCGCTGGACCGCACCGACGCATCGAACGGCTGCCTGAAGCTGGTCAGAGGGTCACACAGACTCGGGCGGCTCGACCACGTTCAGGTTACCCCGGAGCAGAACACCGCCGATCCGGAACACATGGCCCGCATCCTCGAATCACACGAGGTGGTCGACTGCGTCCTGAATCCCGGGGACGCCGTTGTCTTCCACAGCAACACGCTGCACTGCTCCGACCAGAACCGCTCGGCAAACCGGCGCTGGACCTTAATGTGCTGCTACAACGCCGTGAGCAACGATACCTTGAACCAGGACGACGACCGGTACTACGTACCGCTTGAGAAGGTCGATAACGATGCCATCAAGCAAGCTGGACTGAAGTTTGCATCTGGCGAAGTTGAACACTTTACATCCAAACCTTACGTGCCGGCGGTCGGGAAAGCCTCCTGAGAGACGATCAGCCCAGCCCGGCGACATCCCGTCTGAAGGTCGTCGGCCGAGGTCCGCAATTCACCCCGACAGCCTGCGCAGAGATGGCCAAGATGCGGGCTTTTGAGAACGATCAGATCATCAATGAACGTGAGTAGACACATCCCATGACCCCCAACAATTACCTGGTCGAACTGAGCGCCCCGGATATCGAGTCCTATCGCAAAGGCAACACTGGTGTTGAATTCGTGACCACGTTTGACAGCGGCAAACCCGGCCCGCACGTGATGATCAATGCCGTCACCCACGGCAACGAGATCTGTGGTGCTATTGCGCTTGACGCATTGCTCAAGGCCGATGTTCGGCCATCGAGAGGCAAGCTGACCCTGGGATTCATCAACCACAGGGCCTTTCATAATTTCGATCCGCTGAATCCGGACGACTCGCGCTTCGTCGACGAAGATTTCAATCGGGTCTGGGTAGAGGACCGGTTGGACTCGGACGAAGACAGTGCTGAACTTCGTCGTGCCCGCGAGTTACGCCCCGTCTTTGATTCGGTTGATCTACTGCTAGACATCCACTCCATGGGAACCCACTCGGCAGCTCTGATGATCTGCAACGGACTGGAAAAAGAGCGGGAATTTGCCAGGCGGGTCAATTTTCCGGCTTTCATCATGTGCGGGTCAGGTCACATCGTGGGCAAAAGGCTGATCGAGTACACACCGTTTCACGATACTTCCAACGATAAAGTCGCCATGCTGGTCGAGTGCGGCCAGCACTGGGCCACTGCCACCGGTGTTGCAGCATTAGACACCGCGCTGCATTTTCTGCGCGCAGCAGACATTGTGTCAGACGAATCCATCAAGCAACTCCTGTCCGGTGCAGCCAGTGAACCGCCGGCAGCCGAGATGTGGGATGTCACAGACGGTGTGACGGCTCAGACCGACGACTTCGCCTTCGTTGAGCCCTTCGCGGGTATGGAAGTGATTGAGAAAGCCGGAACCCTGATCGCCAATGACGGTGACATACCAATTGTCACACCCTACGACAACTGCCTGTTGATGATGCCCAATTACAAACCAGGCAAGGGTACCCGTAAGGTCCGCATGTGCCGGCGTAGCGGTTGACGCCCTACCCTGGTACAACCAAGAAGATTGATCTTAGTCGAAGACGATATTCGGGAAATACAGCGAAACCACCCAGTTGGGCTGGTCAACAATTTCGCTGATCCGAAGATCGGCGCAGACACTGCACAGCATGTAGGCTTCGGCTGGAGATAGGCCATGCCGGGTACCCAGGAGATCGATCATGCCGCTCACCGCATCCCGGGCCCCCTGCATCAGGTCAGGACCGATTCCGGTCGTAACCTGATATCCCTTTTGGTCAAAGTGACTCGATGCCGGCCCCTTTGTCTCGTAACGAGGAAACCTGAGGGGCGACTGCTTGACGAGGTCAATCGTCAGACCCACCGCCATCGGGCTTTCGATTGCGGTGCCGCACACCTCACCGTCGCCCTGAGCCGCGTGCGTATCCCCAAGGGACAACAGAGCACCGTCGACCTCGACCGGCAGGTACAACACGGTGCCGGCCGACAGATCGCGAATATCCATATTGCCACCGACGCGGCGAGGGGGCACCACACTGTGTAGACCTGCTTCAGCTGGGGCCAGACCGATAGTGCCGCAGAAGGGTTTGAGTGGAACCTCGCCCACAGGGCTGTAGGCGGCCGGTGCCAGACTGCTGGCATCGTACCGCCAGGTGTAAAGTGCCGCATCCGTGAACTGATCAGCGAGCAGACCGAAACCTGGAATGATCGCTGTCCATCCCCATCCCGAGGGTTCGAAGGTATCGAGAGTGACCTT
>CAZEKE010000020.1:0-3155 GCA_964512815.1 uncultured Acidiferrobacteraceae bacterium | reverse complement strand
CCGCGGGAATCGGGTCCGTGTTTTAAATCACACCCTGGCGACGCAACCCGTCAATTCTCTCGCTGTCATAACCGAGCAGGCTCTCGAGAACTTCAACCGTGTGTTCACCCAACAGCGGTGGTGGCCGGTCATATCTGGGCGGAGTGTCTGTGAGCTTTAACGGACTACCCACGACTTCAAACCCCTCCGAGAGTGGGTGGCCGATGGGGACCCTCATTTCCCGATGGCGTACCTGAGGTAATTCCAGCACTTTATCGATCGTATTAATGGGCCCCCATGGAATACCGACTGCATCGAAGTCGTCAGCCCAGTCAGCAGACGAACGCTGTCGGATGACCTTCTCGATAATGGGCAAGAGCTCTTCGCGATAACGCACCCGTCCGGCATTGGTCGAATAACGCTCATCCGTGTTTAGCGCAGGCTCTCCAGTCAGCTCACAGAAGCGCCGAAACTGGTTGTCATTGCCGATGGCAATGATGATGTGTCCATCGGATGTCGAAAAAACCTGGTAGGGGACGACGTTGGGGTGCGCATTGCCTGACCGAATTGGCACCTGCCCCGAAATCAGACAGTTCATGGCCTGATTGGCGAGTACCGCAACCTGGCAGTCGAGCAATGCCATATCGATATACTGTCCCTTGCCGCTGGACTCCCGGCTGAGCAGTGCGGCCTGGATGGCGGAAGCAGCGTAAAGGCCTGTCACAAGATCAGCCATTGCGACACCGACTTTCTGAGGGCCGGCACCCGACACACCGTCACGTTCGCCAGTGATGCTCATCAGACCACCTGTGCCCTGAATCATGAAGTCATAACCCGCACGGGATGCATCCGGACCCGTCTGCCCAAACCCTGTGATCGAACAGTAGATCAGTTCCGGATGGCCCACCTTCAGCGAAGCATAGTCGAGGCCGTATTTCTGCAGCCCGCCAACCTTGAAGTTCTCTACGACCACGTCCGACCGTAGGGCCAATTCCCTGATTATGTCCTGGCCTTCGGTGGACTGAATATCCAGGGTAACTGAACGTTTACCGCGGTTGGCTGAAAGATAATAGCCCGCCTCGCTGGTATCCTCTCCAGCAACGTCTTTTAGGTAAGGTGGCCCCCACCCGCGGGTATCATCGCCGACTTTAGGACGTTCGATTTTGATGACATCGGCACCCAGGTCAGCGAGTAACTGGGTACAGGAGGGACCTGCCAGCACCCGGCTGAGATCCAGTATCCGGAACCTAGATAACGCCTCTGGCACGCTGGGGTCACCCGGTAAAAGCCTGCATTCCGGTCTGTGAACGGCCTAGAATCAACGCATGGACGTCGTGGGTACCTTCGTAGGTATTTACAGCCTCCAGATTCATCATGTGCCGGATCACGTGGTATTCGTCGGATACGCCGTTGGCCCCATGCATATCCCTGGCCGTCCGCGCGATTTCCAGCGCCTTTCCGCAGTTGTTTCGCTTGAGTAACGATATCGCCTCGGGTACCAGCCTGCCCCGATCAATCATTCGGCCAAGCCGCAACGCCCCCTGAAGCCCGAGGGTAATCTCAGTCTGCATGTCGGCGAGCTTTCTCTGAATCAACTGGTTGGCTGCCAAGGGGCGTCCAAACTGCTCCCGATCGATCACATAGCGACGCGCGGCATGCCAGCAGAATTCCGCTGCGCCGATTGCACCCCACGAAATACCGTAACGGGCCCGGTTCAGACAGCCAAATGGTCCTCGAAGACCGACTGCGCCCGGCAACAGGTTTTCCTCAGGTACGGGGACGTTGTCCATGGCGATCTCCCCCGTGGCCGAGGCCCGAAGCGAGAATTTTCCATCAATCGAAGGCGTCGATAACCCCTCCATACCCCGCTCGAGGATAAATCCCCGAATAGCATGGTCATCGTCCTTGGCCCATACAATAAAAACGTCAGCGACGGGCGCATTGGTGATCCAGAGCTTGGTGCCGCTGATTTGATAACCTCCGTCTACGGCACGGGCACGAGTCGTCATTCGACCAGGGTCTGATCCGTGGTCAGGTTCAGTCAGGCCGAAACAGCCCACCCGGGAGCCCGATGCGAGCTCAGGCAGGTACCTTTTTTTCTGTTCATCTGTTCCGTAGGCATCGATGGGGTACATGACAAGACTCGACTGAACACTCATCATGGATCGATACGCCGAATCAACCCGCTCGACTTCTCTGGCGATCAATCCGTAGCACACGTAACTCAAGCCGGGACAGCCGTGATCTTTGATGGTGGAGCCGAGCATCCCCATCTCACCCATCTCTTTGAAGATGTCGCAATCAACCGTTTCGTTCCGATTCGCTTCGAGGATACGCGGCTGCAGCTGTTCCTGGCAGTAACGTGCAACGCTTTCGCGTATCATGTGCTCCTCGCTGTCCAGCTCATCGGCAAGACCCAGAGGATCGGACCAGTCAAAGCTGTCAGCAGGGGTGGTCAGTTCTTTTTTCTGTACCTCCCGCATCTTGATAATACTTCTCTTCCGAATGTCGATCAGTACATTAGTATAATGTGTTCAGGAAGGCACCAGTAGTTGATCGCCGGCGGCGACCCACAGCGCTCTTTATCAAATTGCAGATATTCACCGAACAGTTCTGGCCGTTATTGCAGGTTATTCTCGTCGACCTGGTGCTTGCCGGTGACAACGCAATCATTATTGCACTTGTGGCGGCCAGCGTACCGTCCTCCATAAGGCAGCGTGTTATCTGGATTGGTATCGCAGGTGCCGCCCTGATGCGCATCGGATTTGCGCTTGTGACCGTTCAGCTGCTGGAGATCACCGGCCTGCTGCTCGCCGGCGGACTGTTGCTCCTGTGGGTGTGCTGGAAGCTCTGGCGTGAACTTGCCAAGCACAACTTGGCAAAAGCTCAGCAGGACCGCCAGCCGGAGCAGACTGGCAAACCCAAAACCACCTCCAACGCCATCTTTCAGATCATTTTGGCTGACGTATCGATGTCGCTGGACAACGTGCTGGCCGTGGCAGGAGTAGCCCGAGACGACTCACTGATCCTGATCTTCGGCCTCGCTTTATCTGTGGCGCTGATGGCGTTTGCAGCAACATTGGTCGCCCGCCTGCTTGAAAAGCACCGGTGGATTGCTTATGCGGGCCTTGCGATAATACTCTACGTTGCGTTATCGATGATCTGGAGTGGAACAC
>CAZEKE010000019.1:0-4898 GCA_964512815.1 uncultured Acidiferrobacteraceae bacterium | reverse complement strand
AGGGAAGGTCGTCTGGAGGCAAAGCGGATCATCGAAGACCTGGAGAAATCCGGGTTACGGGGTCTGGGAGGGGCAGGCTTTCCAGCAGGACGTAAGTGGCAGATTCTTAGGGACCAGCCGGCACCCCGTCTGATGGCAGTCAACATTGATGAAGGGGAACCCGGGACATTCAAGGATCGATTCTATCTGGAGCACGACCCCCATCGCTTCCTCGAAGGGGTCCTGGTCGCGGCCGAAGTCATCGGTATAGACCAATGCTACCTTTATGTGCGGGACGAGTACCCGGGTGTCCTGAAAGTACTCGACCAGGCGTTGATCCAGGTCAGAGCCGAATTCGAATCTGGGCTGCCCGAAATCGAACTGCGCCGCGGTGCAGGTGCCTATATTTGTGGTGAAGAATCGGCAATGATTGAGTCCATAGAGGGCAAACGTGGTATGCCGCGGCTCAGACCGCCCTATGTGGCAGAAGTGGGTCTCTTCGGGCGACCGACGCTCGAGCACAACTGTGAGACCCTTTACTGGGTGCGTGACATTATCGAGCGTGGTCCTGAATGGTTTTCCGGCCAGGGGAGGCGTGGGCGCCAGGGGCTGCGGTCGTTTTCAGTGAGTGGTCGTGTTAACAAACCTGGTGTGCACCTTGCTCCAGCCGGAATCAGCGTGCGTGAGCTCATCGACGAATACTGTGGCGGTATGATCGAGGGTCACAGACTTCTGGGCTATTTCCCCGGCGGCGCATCTGGTGGTATCTTGCCTGCAGCGCTGGCCGACGAACCGCTCGATTTCGATACACTTCAGGAACATGGAAGCTTTATCGGTTCGGCAGCGGTGATTGTCTTGTCAGACCAGGACAGCGCGCGTCAGGCTGCGTTGAACACCATGCGGTTTTTTTCTCACGAATCCTGTGGGCAGTGTACGCCGTGCCGGGTGGGCTGTGACCGGGCCATGCGATTGATGGCGGAGGAACAGTGGAACGTAGAGTTGCTGGAAGAACTGGCCTGTGTCATGGAGGACGCATCAATTTGTGGCCTGGGCCAGGCTGCGCCGAACCCGATACGCACAGTGATTCGCTATTTCCCTGAGGAGATCAGCAACGGATGAGTTCATTGAACAACGACAGTGTTTCCCCGATAAGTTTCACCCTGGATGGTGAAACGGTACGGGGCTCGTCTAACGAAACCATCCTTGAGGCCGCAATCAGGACCGGTATTGAAATACCCCACCTGTGCTATTCAAGCGGACTCCGAACCGATGGGAATTGCAGAGCCTGTGTCGTCGAGATAGAGGGCGAACGGGTTCTTGCACCGTCGTGCTGTCGGACGCCGGCGGAGGGGATGAAGGTGTTCACCCAAAGTGAGCGGGCTCGGCATTCTCAGTCGCTGGTGCTGGAACTTCTACGCGGAGAGGTGGGGGACGCCATCCACACCCGTGAATCCGAGCTCGACCGGTGGTGTGAAAAGCTGGATGTGAGCGTTAGCCGATTCGGCGGTCGCCAGCAGCCCGCGGCCGATGCCTCCCATCCCGCAATTGCAGTCAACCTAGAGAGCTGTATTCAGTGCACCCGTTGCCTGCGGGCCTGCCGTGAGGAACAGGTGAACGATGTCATCGGACTGGCACACCGCGGTGCGTTGGCGGAGATTGTCTTTGACGTCGCAGATCCGATGGGCGCCAGCAGTTGTGTGGGTTGTGGAGAGTGCGTACAGGCCTGCCCGACCGGTGCATTGATGCCCGCCGGGGACGTAGCCCTGGATGTAATGGACAGAAAAGTCGATTCGGTCTGCCCCTACTGCGGTGTGGGGTGCTTGTTGACCTATCACATTAAAGACAACCGGATTCGCTATATCACAGGACGGGACGGCCCTTCGAACAAGAGCCGCTTGTGTGTAAAAGGCCGCTACGGTTTTGACTATGTCAGTCATCCCGAGCGACTCGTGACTCCGCTGGTTAGACGGAGCGGAATACCCAAAGGGTTGAATGAACATTTCGACCCAGCTGACCCGCTGAAGATGTTCCGCAACGCAACCTGGGAAGAGGCGCTGGAGATCGCTGCACAGGGATTCCGGGATATCCGTGATGGCCGCGGACCCGGTGCTCTGGCGGGATTCGGCTCCGCTAAAGGCAGCAACGAGGAAGCCTATCTGTTCCAGAAATTGGTGCGCACCGGATTCGGCACAAACAACGTCGATCATTGTACCCGCCTTTGTCACGCCTCGTCGGTTGCCGCACTGCTTGAAGGTATAGGCTCCGGCGCTGTTTCAAACCAGGTCGAGGACGCGGCCCTAGCTGACGTGATTGTGATCATCGGCGCCAATCCGACCGGTAATCATCCGGTGGCAGCGACCTTTATGAAAAACGCCGTGCGCCGGGGTGCCACCTTGATTGTCATGGACCCCCGCCGTACGGAACTCGCTCGTCACGCCGATTATTTCCTCCAGTTCCGGGCCGATACCGATGTTGCGCTGTTGAACGCGATGATTCACGTAATTATCGAAGAGGGGCTTGTTGATGATGATTTCGTAACCCAGCGCACGTATAACTTTGAGGCGCTGCGCAAGAACGTGGCCGACTTCAGTCCTGAAGAGATGGCGCCGATCTGTGGAATCGACGCCGAGATGATTCGCGAGACGGCGCGCATATACGCCCGGTCGCGTGCCTCGATGATCTTCTGGGGTATGGGAATCTCACAGCATGTACACGGTACGGATAATGCGCGATGCCTGATAGCGTTGTCGTTAATGACCGGGAATATCGGTCGACCGGGAACCGGATTGCACCCCTTGCGTGGGCAGAATAACGTCCAGGGTGCCTCCGATGCGGGGCTGATCCCGATGATGTTGCCCGACTACCGCCGGGTGGATAATGAAGATGCTGCACGCTTTTTCTCTGAGTATTGGGGCAGTCCGCTCGACGCATCACCGGGCCTGACGGTCGTTGAGATCATGGATGGAGCCTGTGATGGACACATACAGGGTATGTATATCATGGGGGAGAACCCGGCCCTTTCTGACCCGGACCTGAATCATTCCCGCCAGGGGCTGGCTGCGTTGAAGCACCTGGTGGTTCAGGATATTTTCCTGACCGAAACGGCAGCTTACGCGGATGTGGTCCTGCCGGCATCGGCATTTCCGGAGAAAAACGGAACCTATTCCAATACCGATCGCCGGGTGCAGATGGGTCGGCAGGCGCTGGATCTGCCTGGTGATGCCCGTCAGGACCTGTGGATCATCCAGGCGCTCGCACAGCGGTTGGGACTGGACTGGCATTATGACCATGTGAGCCAGGTGTTCGACGAAATGCGTGGGGCAATGCCCAGTATCGCCGGCATGACCTGGGCACGTCTGGAGCGCGAACACAGCGTGACCTATCCGTGTACAGATCAGGATGACCCGGGCCAGAGTGTAGTTTTTCAGGACGATTTTCCAACCGCGGACGGCAGGGGCAGCTTCGTGCCGGCGGAACTCGGCTACGCAGATGAACGGCCTGACGAGGACTATCCATTTGTGCTGATTACCGGTCGCCAACTTGAACACTGGCACACTGGTTCGATGACCCGTCGCGCCAGCGTACTCGATGCCATAGAACCGGAACCTGTCGCCAGTGCGCATCCCATGGATCTTAAAGCGCTGGGCGTGGCACCGGGCGAGTCCATTCGGCTGGCATCGCGCCGGGGGGAACTGGTGGCCTTGGCCCGGGCAGATGAGGGCCTGCGGCCCGGCGAGGTTTTTGTGCCATTCTGTTACCAGGAAGCGGCAGCCAATATACTGCCCACCGCAGCGCTCGACCCGGTTGGCAAGATCGCCGAGGTCAAATACTGTGCCGTACGCCTGAGCGCGGCCTGATCCAAGGGGGGATTGTGGCGACACGTATCGACGGTAAGGCGTTTGCGGCAACGCTCCGCGGGAAAGTCGGGCAGATCGTGACAGAGTTGTCTGCCGAGCGGGGTCTCGTGCCCGGTTTGGCAGTGGTCTTGATCGGCGAAGATCCAGCCAGCCAAGTTTACGTACGCAACAAGGCAAAGCAGACCCTGGAAGTCGGTATGCAGTCTTTCGAGCATCACCTGGCTGATACGACCACGCAGAAGGAACTGTTGCAGCTGATCAATGAGCTGAATCATGATGTCAGGGTGCACGGCATTCTGGTCCAGTTGCCGCTGCCGAATCAGATCGACTCACACGCCGTGATCGATGCCATCGATCCTGAGAAAGATGTTGATGGGTTCCATCTGGTCAACGTGGGTCGGCTGACCACCGGTATGCCAGGATTCGTCCCCTGCACGCCGTTGGGGTGCATGATGCTCCTCAAAGATCAGATCGGCGATCTTACTGGCAGTAATGCGGTGGTGGTCGGACGATCGAATATCGTCGGCAAACCGATGGCATCCTTGCTGCTCGCTGAACACTGCACGGTAACCATTGCCCATTCCAGGACGCACAATCTGCCCGACGTTTGCCGCGAGGCCGATATACTGGTCGCGGCAGTCGGTCGCGCGCAAATGGTGACAGGTGATTGGGTCAAGCCAGGGGCAGTGGTGATCGACGTCGGGATCAACCGTATTGAGGGTGAATCTGGCAAAACACGGCTGGTCGGGGATGTCGATTTCGATTCCGCATCCGAAGTAGCCGGGGCGATCACGCCTGTACCCGGGGGTGTGGGTCCGATGACCATCGCGTGTCTTTTGCGGAACACGGTACAGGCGGCCTGCGCTACGCAGAACATCAGTTTCTCACTGGCATGAAGTTCTAACAGAAATCCCTTGACTGGCCGGTGTATCCGCCCAGCATTGCGCTGTAGTCCTCCAGGTGGCTAGCCACCAGGTGCAGGACATCACCTTCCCGCTGGATTTCGCCTGCAGCACCGAGCAGGCGGGCTCCCAGCAGCGTTCTGCGCTGGCGTTCGGCTAG
>CAZEKE010000018.1:0-5328 GCA_964512815.1 uncultured Acidiferrobacteraceae bacterium | reverse complement strand
AAAATTATTAGTAATCATAAAGACACTAAAAACAAAAAAGATATTGACTTTTTGATAAACTTCTTTATAGATTATTTTAAAAAATCTAATCCAAGATTTAATGAAATAAGGTTTAGAGAATTTATAGAGGTAGGTATATATGGAAACACAGTATAAATATAAACTTGGAACACATAGACAAAACCGCAGAAATTGGATTGAGGGTAAAAGATTATCTGATAATGGTTATGAAAAAGATAAAAGATATAATATCAGATATGCTGATAATTATATAATGATAGAATTTGATACAAACGGAACTCATAAAATTAACGGGAGTATCGATAGACCTATAATTGATATATGCAATAGGCACGTAGGTCTAAACATAAAGACAGATAATGTTATGGTAACATTTGATGTTGATAACTTAATAATTGAGGGAATACAAAATGACACATAATTCTGACACAATTAAAAAGTATAAAAGAAAAATGAGTTTTACAGATTGGGTATTGGAACAGCAAGAGCAAGAAGCTGAACAATTCCTGGATAAAGATGTAGATGAAATGTCTGTTCAAGAGGAACAAGCAATAACTGATGAACTGTTAAACAAATGGAGTAAAAAATGACATTATTAACAGAATTACGAAGTGAATTTTATGATGATAAATCTCTTTATGATATAATAAAAACTATCCGTTATGATAAAGATTTGAATGTAGATTTAAGATTAATGCAAAAATTATTAGACTTCAATTGGAACGGAAAACCTAATGGAAAGTTTGAATTAAAAGATAGATGGAGTAAAATACTAGAGATTGATGATTATGTTTTTGGGTATTGCCACGATTGCGATACCTTAGAATATGATGAAGATATGGTAACTTGTTATGAGGATTATGGAGTTTGTCGTTCTTGTTGTGATGATGAATATACCTTTTCAGAATATCGAGATACCTATGTTAGATATGAAGATTCAGATGATGAAAATTATGATGAAGATTATCGAGATGATGGGGTATATGATTATTCTTATGATGTAATGGATAGATTAAGCCATACTTCTACTGAAGATGATAATTTACAACCTAATACACCTTACTATGGTATAGAATTAGAAGTAGAGAAACGTAGTAGTGCTGATGAAAACACAGCTTCTAAAATTGCTGAGTGTTTTCAATATGATATTCCTGGAATGTCTGAGTTTGCCTTGTTAAAATCTGATGGAAGTTTATCCAATGGTTTTGAAATTGTTACTGCTCCAGCAACTCTCAATGCACATAGAAAATATTGGGAGAAGTTTTTCAAATCTGAAGTAATAAAAGAAGTTAAATCTTGGAATACAGATACAACAGGTATGCACATACACATATCGAGAACGGCAATAACTAATTTAGAACAAGGTAAAATTTTATTGTTCATAAATGCTAAGAAGAATGAGGAATTTGTCAATCATATTGCAGGTCGTTCATCTGACCAATGGGCAAAAAAATCTGATAAGAAAATAACAGATTGTTTGCAATCGTCAGACAAATATGAAGCAGTCAATACATCACATAGAAATACAATCGAATTGAGAATTTTTAAAGGTAACTTAGCTAGGTTAGGATTCTACAGGGTTCTGGAATTTGTAGATGCTCTAGTATGTTGGAGTAAAAATACAAGTATAGCCAAACTATCTTACTTAGACTTCTTAAAATATATGGAACAACCAGAAATTAGAAGTCAATACCCTATTTTCTATGGGTGGTTAACAAGAAAATCCTACTGTGTAGGAAAACCATCTAGAAAAGTTGATTGGTCTGATGAGCAGAACAATCTAAAAGAAATTGCTTAACAGAAATGGAGTAATATTATGTGTTTAATTATACAAGCTAATAAACCTCAAGTAATCACAGACAATATGATGAACTGTGCTTACTTAAATAATGATGATGGTTTTGGGATTATGTTTGCTAATAAGGGCAAGGTTCACGTTCAAAAAATTGGTAAGCCAAAGTCATTTAAAGCTATCACCAAAGTTTGGAATAACTACAAAAATTTAGATACACCTATTGGACTACACTTTAGATTCAATACTAATGGTGAATCTAACAAAGCTATGTCTCACCCATACCAAATACTAAATAAGGAAGAACATTCCAGGGATGTATGGCTTATGCACAATGGCCCACAATTACCAACACCAATGATTGATAATAATAAATCTGACACACATCAGTTTGTTAAATGGATATTAAAACCACAACTAATTAATGAACCAGAATTATTATACAATCCAGACTGGCAAGAAATGTTAGCTGATTTAATTGGTAGTGATAAGTTATTATTCTTAGATAGTAAGACAGAAGAATTTACTATTATCAATGAAGAACAAGGTAAAACTACTGATGATATGTGGCTATCAAATACTTATTCATTACAACCAACAGGAACTTATGCTATGAGTAGAGATTATGAGTATGATATGGATACTGATAAGCTTAGTAAAAAACCTACCAACTATTGGTATGATGATGATGAGGGCTATGATTATAATGGAGTATATCGTCATAATGATAATTGGTCAAAAAATTATGTCACTAAACCTAGTAGTAACAAAGCATTAACTACTACCAATACAGGTATAAGAGATATAAGTATCAATGGAACTGAAGTAGATGAAAATGATTTATATGGTATGACTAAAGAAGAAGTCTATGAATTAGTGCAAGATAATCCTATGGGAATATCAGAATGGGTTCACGATTTAGTATACCAACAGGAGGTAAAATAAATTATGAATATATATTTTGATTTTAAATTATATCACTTTAATATAGAAACACCGAGAAGTGGTGGCTCTAAACTTACAACGTGGAAACGATTAACTGATATGATATACTTAAAAGACGTATCATTTGGTGTAGTTACACACCCATTTAATCCAAAAGAAATTTCATTTCGCCGAAAAACTTTTACTCCATATAAACCTACTGATATGGGGGGCAAGGACTATGGTATCGCTATTAAAGGAACAGCTATTTCAGAAAGTGATTACAATAATTTAGTAGCTGATACCAATCCTGTGCCTATGACAATAAGAAAATTGTTTCATAAATACGGCGATAAGTTTTATCAAAGCTATCCTAGTCTTGTTAAATTCTTCAAAGAACAAGACAAGATGAGCCAAGCTGTGATGAATCCTAATTTGAGTGGAACCAGGAGTATACACGCATCACGAAAATTTCCTACTACACATATTGATGGAGAGGAAAACTGGAAACCTACATACTTCGTGCCACGACCTGTGTTTGCTATGCAAATCATACCATACTCAACGAACTGTGGTATCTTGTTTGATGAAAAGCAAACTGCTGACACTTGGTATGGGTGGCATAATCAGATTGATTCTGATTGGGCAACAACTATTGCACAGCGATATGCTAATGCATAAAATCCTGGATAATCCAGGTACTCGAGTAGACACGGCATTACTCGGCATTACACAGGGGTTACCAAATCCTTATGATAGGGGTATGAGGTCGTCTTGTATAGCACACCTTACTCTATTACAATATATAGTATATAATAAATTATTATTATATTTTAAATCGTTTATTAGAGGGGTGTGCATACCCTCCCATATTGGTAACCCTCGTGTTCTATCGGTGTTATTCCGTGTCATACCGAAAGAATTTGATTGACGAGAGGAGAAAATTATGATAACATTATTTTTGATTTATTTTTTAGGACTGATATCTTTACCTATATTGTATTGGTCTATGGTGTATGCACACGAGGTGTATCACTACATTAACAGAAGAAAATAAAGGGGGCATTGGAAATGAATAACTTTATTTTGCACGACATCTTAATACAAGATACTAAAACTAAAAAGATATATACTTTTAATCCAAGTGAGTGGACAATAATGGAAATGAATAATGAATTAAAAGAATTAAATGAGAGTGAAGTATCTGACATTGAGAATTGTAATGAACTAAATACTTCTTACATATATGAGGGGGCAGTATGATTATATCTAAAACAGAATATGATTTAATGCTAGACCTTATGGAATTAGATTACTATGAGGATTGTGCTAGAGTTAATCTAAATATATTAGATGAAGATACGTTTAAGTTAACACCTCAAGAAGTGAGGGAAAAAATACAAGAACAATTAACTGATGAAGGGGTTACCTATGAATCCATTGATACCAACTGACGCTATTCAAATAAGGTATGAGTCGCCTGTCTATGAGCCATACTATGATGATGATGACAATATCATAGATGAAGATTGTGTAGAACCAGGAACTGATGTATGGAATGAGGTGATAAAAGCAGTTCATAATGATGGTATACCTAGATACTATCGCTTAAGATATAGAGGTAATGCAAAAGACCATAAGAAAAGGTGGAACAAATGCATCTATAATGTATTAACACACGAGGATTATTACTGTGTTAAAGTATCGCTCATTGGTAGACGTGTGTTGTTTACTTATGACCCAAAACTTTCAATGGAAAGAGATAAACTTTTTAAGCGACAAGAATTTCTAGCAAAGAAAAGGAAAAGAATCCAGGAACGGGAAGCTAGGCAGCAAGCTGAGGTCCCGTCAAGTAATACCTGGGAAAATCCTAATGCGAATGGTATA
Organism: uncultured Acidiferrobacteraceae bacterium; assembly: GCA_964512815.1. Taxonomy (GTDB): domain Bacteria; phylum Pseudomonadota; class Gammaproteobacteria; order Arenicellales; family UBA868; genus UBA9619. The sequence goes on along the minus strand of CAZEKE010000018.1, from coordinate 704 downwards.
ACAGGATTCGTGGTTGATGATGAAGAACCTTTTGCAAGTTGGTTAGACTTTGAAGCTTATTATAATGATATGGAAGAACAACACGTAGCACAAGAGGAAGAAAGATGGAGGCGATTAACTGCTGAAGTACAAGAAAGGAGAAATGATTATGAAGAAAGATGAAAAGAAATACCCTAAAGATATAGATAAAAAATCTTGGGATAAGATGACAAACTTTACTCACAATATGTTTGCATTAGTGGTAACGTTGGGGGCAGTATCTATTATACTAGCTATCTCTCTTTTATTTCATAGGTGGTTGTCGTGAAATATATAATAACAACTTGGGAAACATTAGAGTGTAAGTATGAAATAGAATCAGAAAATAAAGATGAAGCTTGGAAGGGAGTGCTTGATAATAAAGGCGAACAAGTATCAAAGAGTTGGTTAGACAATGGTTCTTACATTGTAGAATTAGGAGAGGCAGTAAATCCAGGGAAGAGTAGCGGGCCCGCGGGTCCTAAGTTTCCTGGAAATGTTGTTGATTTTAAAACCAAAGTAGCAGAAATGCTACGAAAAAAGAAATGAATGTCAACAATTTGTTGACAAGAAAGGAGACTTATGACGGAAAAAAGATATAAGTTATCTGACCTTAAATTAGTTAGGGTTGAATGGCTTGATGCAATGTCAGATGATAATACGTGGCAAGAACTAGAGGAATTAAC
>CAZEKE010000017.1:0-4971 GCA_964512815.1 uncultured Acidiferrobacteraceae bacterium | reverse complement strand
CAGACACCACTGGGAACAGATCGATGGCAGCAATGTTGCCCAGAGCCCCTATTTCCAATCGGCCAGTGATCACTCAACAACGCACAAGCGGCATTAAGACATCGACCGAAGCCTGTCCAGATTCAAACGACTGCAAAATACTATAGGCCGGGAAACCAAAATTCGATTTGCACCACGGCGCCGGCAAGACCTCGACGTCTTGTAGATGTTGGCCGGACCTGCCCAGGCGAGACTCCTGAAGCCGCAGATAGACTTTCACCAGGCCCACGACCTGCCGGTTTTTTCCACCAGCCGTATTTTTTCCGGCAGGCACGATACTGTCGCCAACCTGGACCTGGAGGGTGTAATTTTTGGTGATATTCCCTGGATGCTGACGAATCCGATGGGGCACGGAAAATTCGCGGCTACGGGACAGCGCAAGCCTCATCGCCATACACCGCTGGACCGATTGTTTGCTCTGGGAGTCGATGCCTACGCTCTGGTCTACAAAACAACTGAATTGCGCGGCAATCCGGATCTAAGCCACCCTGGTGCCACGGGGATGATCAGGATCGACCGATCGGGCCGTGTTCTGCGCGACATCAGCTGGGCCAGGTTCAAGGAGGGCAACGTTACCGAGTTACCTCAAACTGACCCTTCCAACGACGGTTGAACCGGAAAATCCAGAGTTTGCCGTATCAACCGTGAATCACCCCCACTGGTCTGAAGACACGGCTTGCGACTATCTGCAGCACCAAGGCATGAAACTAGTCTGCCGCAACTACAGCATCCGGGCCGGAGAAATCGACCTAGTGATGTACGATGGAAACACGCTCGTATTCATTGAAGTCAGGCAGAGGACCGGAATATCATTCGGACGGCCGGAAGAAACCCTGGGCCGCAGCAAGCAGCGCAAACTTCGCCGGGTGGCAGAGCATTTTCTGCAACACCATCCAGGGCTAGCAAAGGAAGCGTGCCGCTTTGATGTGTTTTCCATTACCGGTCCACGGTGTGAAGCCGAAAATCACTGGATCCGTGACGCTTTCTGATTCAACAGCCAGTCCAGGTCCGGCTTCATAGGACTGGCCTTTTCCGGCAGAATCCAATACATAAGGGTATGGGCGAGGCCTCCAGCCTGCTACAGTCAATACGCCAGTCAGCTACACACCCAGTACTTGGATAAAGACGACAAGTAATAGGGACTGCTTATGGACTTGGAACAGCACATTCGCGAGCACTTTGAGAGCAGCGCTTCAACGGCACTTGAGACGTCCGTGGCAATTGCAGCCGAGATTCTACAGACTGCACGGCGGGTGGTCGCAACCCACGAAAAGCAGGGAAAGATCCTGATCTGCGGCAACGGTGGATCCGCTGCCGATGCTCAGCACTTTTCTGCGGAACTGCTGTGCCGCTACCAACGGGAACGCCCGCCTCTGGCCGCCATCGCCCTCTCAGCCGATACCGCAACCATCACGGCTACAGCAAATGACTATGCCTTCGAACAGATATTTTCCCGACAGATCCATGGCCTGGCAAGGCCCGGAGACCTGCTGATTGCCCTAACGACCTCCGGGAATTCACCGAATATCCTTGAAGCCGTAAAAATGGCTGCCGACAAGGGGCTCGATACTGTTGCCCTCACTGGCTGTGACGGCGGTGATCTCGCCGGACTGCTCGGTGAAAGAGATATCGAGTTACGCATTCCATCTGATTCAACCGCCCGAATCCAGGAGGCTCACGCTATAATCATCCATTCGATCTGTGATCTCATTGACCTCCACATGACAGGCGAATTTCGGCTATGACTGAGTTACTCAATCGATTTACTAGGTCTGTACTGAGCGCCGTCCTGCTGGTGTCAGTCGTACTTTCTACCGGTGGTTGCGGTGTTGCTCTGGTGACCGCCGCTACCGTGCTGACCATCGACGTTGTTCGGGACCGCCGCGAACCCCGAACGTACTGGGACGACAACAAAGCGGAGATCGACATCCGCAGGTCAGTCGCAAATGCCAACGACATCGATGATGCAAATGTCAGTGTGACGATCTGGAACGGGATCGTCCTGCTGACGGGCGAAGTGCCCAGCCAGCGCAATATCGATACTATTCTGGATATAACAAAATCACACGATCACTCCCGTCAGGTAATCAATCGAATCGAACTGGCTGGCAGAACAAATTTGACGAGCCGGGCCAACGACAGCTGGCTTACCGCACGTGTCAAGACTGCGTTAGCTGCTTCGGGCACGCTAGATGCAACGAAATTCAAGGTGGTCACCGAGCGGGCCAACGTCTACTTGATGGGGCTGGTGACCACGACTGAAGCCGCCGCAGCGATCGATATCGTGCGAACTGTTCCGGGCGTAGTCCGAGTCATCAAGGTCTTCGAGTACATCTAGCAGACTGTCAGATTACGGCTGCAAAGCCGTCTTTATCGTTGACTACGGCTGACAAGATTCTGTCGAACGACGAGCAGTTGTCTCAACGACTCGAGCGCAGGTCCAGACCGCTGGTTTTCACTAACGGATGCTTTGACATCCTGCACCGGGGACATGTCACCTATCTGGAAGAAGCTGCGGCACTCGGTAAAACCCTTTTGGTGGCCGTTAACAGCGATGCTTCCATCGCCAAGCTGGATAAAGGCGAGAATCGACCGATCAATCCACTCCACGACCGCATGGCATTACTCGCTGCGCTGGGTTTTGTCGATTTGGTGATCGGCTTTGATGCAGAGACTCCGATTGACCTTATACGCCGCGCTCGGCCGGAGCATCTCGTCAAAGGTGGCGACTGGCCGGTCGACCAGATCGTGGGCGCCAGGCTGGTTGAAGAGTATGGTGGCCAGATCCATTCGATACCAATTCGCTACCAGCGCTCCACCAGTGCGCTGCTCAAGAAGATCCGTAGAAACTGATCCTAACCTAGGGTCGCTGTTCAGATCGCTGAACCCGACAGCAGCTTTTCGTAGACCTCAGTGTCGCGATCACTGAAGCAACAGGCCACTATACGAGGTATCTGGGAGCTGTATTTCTGCATAGTTTCAAGGGCCAGAACTGAAGCTTGTTCGACCGGGTAACCGTAAACGCCCGTACTGATGCCAGGAAATGCGATCGAGGACAGATTTTTAGCTACAGCCAGGTCAAAGGCGTTCGTGTAGCAGGCCCGCAACAGGTCGGCTTCCCCCTGAGAACCGCCCTGCCAGATCGGCCCGACAGTGTGGATAATCCACGGCGCACGTAGCCCGAAGCCCGGCGTGATCCGGGCCTCGCCCACTGGACAACCGCCCAGCAATTCGCAGTGCGCTAACAGTTCAGGGCCGGCAACGCGGTGAATCGCCCCATCCACACCGCTTCCGCCGAGGAGGGTCGAATTCGCCGCATTGACGACCGCCGCTACATTCAGCACCGTAATATCCGCGGTCACGACTTCAATCATCTCAGTCTATACTGACACGATGACTCGACGATTTCAGCGATTGTTGATATTGGGAGCAATCAGCGGTGGCAATCTGCTTGGCTTTCACTCCCAAGCTGCCAGTGCGGGCAGCCCAACGGAACAACTTCTACGCAGGTACCTGGCGCAGGATATTTTTCTGCAGGCTGGCATCGGTCTGAAACACGTGCAAATTGGGGACAGCCTCACGGCGATTCTGGGGAAGTGGGACAATCTCCTAGCAGTCACTAAGTTGGGAGGCGATATCCCGCAACAGCAACTCACCTACCAGGCGGAATTTGGTACCCGGATCATCGTTACAGGCACCACGACAGTTTCGAAAATTACTGTGGTCGGCGGGCCCGGTTCAGCTTACCGGACCCAGCGCGGCGCCCACTTCGGGATGCCTTTACACCAGGTCAGAATGCTCTACCGAGACCTTAACGAACAGGCTGATTCTACCGGCACGCTTGGTTATCCGAGTCAGGGGATTTACTTCGGATTTAAAAGCGGCAGACTCGTGACGATCATTATCGTCAGTCCAGAGTGAGAACGTCGGTCGGGTTTATTGACCCCGCCGTCAATCAGACACTCCTGCTGGACTGTACAAGCATCGGCTCCAGTTCAGTCAGAGCCCGTCGGTAGACCTTGCGCTTGAACGGCACGATCTGTTCGAGGGGCAACCAGTAATCAACCCATCGCCACTCGTCAAATTCTGGCTGCTCGCTATGATCGAGACAGACCTCGGTGTCATCGGCCAGCATCCGCAACAGGTACCACATTTGTTTCTGGCCCCGAAAGGATAGGCTGCGTGATCGAACATAGGTTCGAGGTACATCGTATCGCAGCCATTGCTGAGTACACCCGATGACCTGCACTTGGGTCGGGCGCAAGCCAACCTCTTCATAGAGTTCACGGTAAACAGCATCCAGGATCGATTCACCTCTCTCGACACCACCCTGCGGAAACTGCCAACCGTCATGTCTTCGGCGCCGGGCCCATAAGACCTGGCCCTTACCATTACACAAGATGATTCCCACATTGGGGCGATAGCCGTCCCTGTCTAAAGACCGATGCTCTAAGCCTCGCATAATTGTAGGTTTTCCCACTACTGCCCGGTAGCAACGATTGTTTCACGATCCGTCGCGGTAGACAATGCAAAAGCCCGATGACCAGGACTCTGATCGCCTCATAACGAAGATAAACCAACAGACGGGTCCATGACCCGCACCGCTGGTGACTGTCAGACATCTCAGCATGGGGCCCGGTGGCAGCCGACGGACCGGATCAACTGTCGGGGCCCGCTCTTTCACAATGTTCCTGGATGAACAGCAGGAACTCTTCCATCGCCCGCAGTCGAAATTTCTGACGTTGATAGACGATGGAAAACGGACGGGGCAGCGCAGGGGTCAGGCTGGTGTTGGCCAACAGGTTCAGGCTGAGTTCCTTGTCCAGGGTGGCCTCAGAAAGCACGGAGATTCCGAGCCCGGCTGCAACCGCGTTCTTGATCGACTCCGGGCTGCCGAACTCCATGGCAAGATTGAGCGCAGAAAACGTCAAT
>CAZEKE010000016.1:0-7622 GCA_964512815.1 uncultured Acidiferrobacteraceae bacterium | reverse complement strand
TGTAGTCGAAGTCGGTGGTGGCGGCACATTCAGCCAGTCGGTAGCGGCAACCGCTTTCGGCGGTCACATCGCCATGATCGGTGTCCTGAGCGGACCCTCGGCCAGCGATATCGTGTTACCGAGGATCTTCATGAAACAGGTCCGAACCAGCGGCATTGCGATGGGGAACCACCAGTCACAGAACGCAATGGTCGATTATCTCGAGAAGTCAGACTTAAGACCAGTTATCAGTGACAGCTTTGATCTGACAGATCTGGCGACGGCTTTTCAGCACCAGAAAGACAATAGACACTTCGGCAAGATCTCTATCACTATCAGCTGATCACGAAATCGAACTCGGCCTGAAAGCGGTCTGCCGAGATCTCTTTTGGATCGATCACGAGCTCAGCGCGGTTGGCGATATTCCAGGATCCGCCCCCGTCAGCAATTCCGTCCAAAAGGTAGAGCTGGCTGGTCAGCAGTTCGCGATGTCCCTGAACAATCTTCACATGGATATGCGGCGGCCGCCCGGCATAAGGCACAGGGACCAAGGTTTTAAAGTCATATTTCCCTTGAGGCCCTGTTCTATAGGCTCCGAAACCCGCAAAGTGCGGATCGACATATTCCGCTCCCCGTGCATGGGGATGACGGTAACGTCCCATCGAATCGCACTGCCAGATTTCAACGAGGACTTCCGGCTGGGGGTTACCCGATAGATCTGTGACTCGACCGGTCAGCGCGAGGTGCCGGCCCCGGGCTACGCCGCCGGCGTGTTTCACCAGATTGTTCCGGATCGGAATGGGCACCACCGGATAGAAGGGACCTTCAAAATCCGTCGGCGTGGATTTCAGGAAAGCGAAAAGGCGCTGGCTCACAACAGTGAGCAGCGGCAACAGAAGAAAAGCCCGCCTTTTCATAATTCGGAAACCAGATCGACTGCCATGATTTGAGTCGGCAGTTCCTGTTGCCTAGTCCTGGCCGGTCAGTTGGATACGTTTCAGGCCGACGCGAATCCTCTCCCGAATTGTATCGTTCAACGAGCGATAGGGTTTACGGGGAGCACCACCGGGACGGCCGAGAAGCGCCATTACCTCTTTAACGAATACATAATTGGCAGCCCCACTATTGGCCAGCAGGTGGTAAAGCCGGTCAATGACTTCTTCATGGTGAGCCGCCTTTTCAAAACGCCCTGACGACAAGTGATGGTAATAAGCCACAACATCTGGCGCACAGATGTTCGATATGGTCGATACAATCCCAACCGCACCACGGCTGAAGCACCCGCCCCCGTAAGGTTCAAGCCCTGCGAAGCAGGCCACGCGGTCGCGAACAGCATAGATCGATTCAGACATCTGATAGAGGTCCTTCGTACTGTCTTTAAAAGCGACGATATTAGGATGATCTACTAAATCGTTGAGCATCGCACAATCGATATTGATTCCAGTCCGTGGTGGATTGTTATACAACATAACTGGCAGCCCTACGTCTGCCACCTCATGGAGATGTGAAACTACTTCCGAAGAACTGGGCATAGCGTAGGGTGGGGGTAGCACCAAACAGCCATCCAAACCGATGTCCCTCGCGGCCTCAGTCAGGTCTACGGTCTCGCGCGTACCGATGGCTGAAGTACCACCTATGACCGGTACACGACCAGCAACCTGTTCATGAAAAATTCTGAAGACCTGCCTACGTTCTTCGTCGTTGAGACTGAACCACTCACCTGTACTGCCCGCGGCAACAAGACCCTGTACCCCCTCACGGATGAAAAGATCGATGAGCAGGCGCAGAGATTCTTCATCTACAGCGCCTTGCCGCGTAAAAGGTGTCACGGCAGCTGGAAAAACGCCCTTCCAGTCACAGCGTAGCTCTGGCATGGCTTAACCTCTAGACGGTGTTGGAAAAAATTCCGGGAATGTATTGGTCCGGCGGCCCGTTTTGCTTGATGGCTCCCGCAAGCTGCCAACCCTGATGGTTATGTTAGATGACACAGCACGGACTATATATCCAATTTAGAGAAGTTCCTACGGCTGCGGGATTTCCCATCGCGGCGTTGGAATCCTGCCCCGCGGAAAGGTTCTCGGGTACCAGTGCCGGGCTAATCTTGGCAGGGATCTCCAAACACACTGACCCTCCCGGGATACAATCCTTCCATTCATCCCCAAAACAAGGAGCAGGTCATGATCCGTTCAGCTGACTGGTATTTCGATTTCGTCTCACCCTACTCCTATCTTCAGTTTAAGCATTTCCACCGGCTGCCGGCTTCGCTCAAGATCAATCTCGTTCCGGTACTCTTCGCCGGACTGCTGAACCACTGGGGGCACAAAGGGCCTGCCGAGATCCCGTCCAAACGGGTCGAGATGTACCGCTACTGTCACTGGTACGCCAGTCGACTGGGCGTCCCATTCCGTACACCGCCTGCACATCCTTTCAACCCACTCAAAGTCCTGCGTCTGACGATTGCCCTGGGTGCGGATCAAAAAACAGTGGAGACGGTCTTCGACCATATCTGGGGTCAAGGTCACGACATTCATACCGAGGATGGCTTCGCTTCTCTGGTCGCCAGACTGGACGTCGCCGATGTGGACGACAAAATTTTGTCGGCCGATGTCAAGCAAGTGCTACGTGATAATACCGATCAGGCAGTCGCGTTGGGTGTCTATGGCACGCCGACTTTCGTGATTGATGACGTGCTGTTCTGGGGATTCGACCGTACGGAGATGCTTCTGGAATACCTTGACGATCCGGGGCTCTTTGAGACCGAAGAGATGGATCGCCTCGGAGACATACCCATGGCCGCGGAACGACGTCGCTGAACTGGCGGTCGAATTGGGTTCAGATTTCATTCCAGCCGTCTTCCCGGCGGGCCCTAGTCACGCTCCGCCTGAACCACCTCCTCACCCCGAATCAGCGTCCAGGTCACCAGTCTTTTCATGACCTTGCCCAACGACTGGTCGAAAGCGGCGACTACGGCTTCCAGCGTGCTGTCTTGGGCTTTTACGTAGGACTGATTGGCCCACGACCCGACGATCATTCTTTTCGGCATGCGTACCAGTTTGGCGCTGACCGCGACGCGGGCCCTCGGTGTACCGTCTTTGATGTAGTCCACCTGGAATTCGCGAAGCTCGGTCTTCAAGGTGAAATCTGCCCGCAGACCCACTGATTCCCGGCCCACTGCGACAATCCGACCACTGTTCTCAAATGATTCAATAATCAGGGTCTGCACCATTTTCGGAGCAGTATCAACCCAGTTGGCCTCCGCAAAGTACTCCAGTTCATGCTGCCGGCGCTGCAAAGCGATGCGCATGGTACTAAGACCAGCGCTTGCGGTGGGCGTTTCGACCACCATCTGCCAGGACACTGTGGGTGCCTGCTGGTCGTAGTGGCTCTTGGGGCTGAGATTGAAAAAACGTGGTGGCGGCCGGTTTCCTGGTAGGGTGGCACAGCCACTGATAGCCGTGGCACCCAGCGACCCGATTACTGCGACTGCCTGTCGTCTCGTAAAGGTCATTGATCTTCACTCCTGAAACCCGCCTGCCGATCACCAAACAGGAAAAGCGAGGGGTCTCGTTCGAGTTCCCGGGAAACCCGGCTGAGGGAAGCGACCAGGCCGCGGAATTCACTTAGGGTGAGTGTCAGCTCGTACAGGCCGGTCTGGGCGAACTCACTGAGTGGCTCCCGGCTGTCCCTGACGAGTTCCTCGGTTTCTTCTGAAAGGCGCCGGATCGATGCAGCGGCCGAACTGAAATCATCCAGCGCAGCTGTAATCCTCGGGCCATTTTCATCGGCAACACTGCCAAATCCGGAGATCGCCTCACGCAGGGTAATGGTGGTGTCGCGCACTTCATCCAGCAACTGCTCCAGGCCTTGATCAAGATTTTCCGAGGTCTGAGTAAACTGACCGGTTGCCACCCTGACATCTTCCATGGTCGCCAGGACCTGGCGGAGTATTCTGTCGATCTCACCCCGCTGCTCAACAAAGGAACGCGTCAGCGTGTCAAGATTGATCAGGATACTGTTCACCGACTCGATGTTGCGGTCACTGAACATCTCTGACGCCTGGTCGAGCAGAAGGTTGATGTTGTCAACAACGTCCGGTGCTCTCTCGAACACCCGGTCAAGACTGGACGACTGAGTGGGCAAGCTCGGTAGCACTCCCTTAAGCGCAACGGGTTTGGTCGCGGCTTCCGAACCACGGCGCAGGAGAATATAACGCCCACCCGCCAGACCGCTACGCTCGATGCTGGCGAGTGAGTCGGTTTTGACTGGCGTGCTGGCATCTATTTCTATTGTGATCATTACGGTACCGCGGCTGACCTCACTAAACCCGATCTCCAGAACCTGCCCCACAGGTACACCCTGGAAATGCACGGGGCTTCCCTGACTGATGCCAGTGACGTGACCAGAGAACGACAACTGGTATCGGTCGTACAGGGTGTCGAACTGAAACCTGGCCATCCACACCACAAAAAGGAAAAAACCCACTACGGCAATCAGCACGAAACTACCGACCAGAAGATGGTTTGCCCGGGTTTCCATTGTCAATCCAATTGCTTCAGATCGTCTGATTCGGTGTGCATTTTTGCAGTCTCCACTGCTCTGGCCCGCGGTCCGCTGAAGTACTGTTTGATCCAGGGATCCTCGAGCGCCAGGAGTTCCGGAATTGTACCGGTGACCAGGCCCTTGTGGATCAATACACTGATCCGGTCGGTAATTGCGAACAGAGAGTCCAGGTCATGAGTGATCATGACCACCGTCAACCCCAAAGATCGCTGCAGGTCCAGAATTAGATGATCGAATTCAGCAGCCCCTATAGGGGCAAGGCCCGCAGTGGGTTCATCCAGAAAAAGTATCTCTGGATCGAGCGCCAAGGCACGGGCAAGACTGGCCCGTTTCCGCATACCGCCGGACAACTCGCTGGGCAGCTTGTGTGCCGCAGACGGATCAAGACCCACCATCGACAGTTTCAGTCCGGCAATATTTTCGCTCAATCCTTTGGAGATTCGCGTATGACGCTGCAACGGCACCATGATGTTCTGCATCACCGTCAACGACGAAAACAAGGCGCCGTCCTGAAACAGCATGCCGGTATGCGCCTGCACAGCTTCAGCCGCCGCCGGGTCGTCCGGATCGATATCGAATCCAAGGATACTGACCTTCCCCGCATCGGGTTTTCTCAGGCCAAGAATGGTCCAAAGCAGCACGGACTTGCCAGTCCCTGAACCACCGACAATGCCCATGATCTCGCCGCGTCGGGCAGTGAGATTAAGCCGGTCGTGGATGACATGATTGCCAAAACGGGTCTCGAGTCCGCGGACTTCGATCACGTGTTTCACTCTGCGCTTCCCTCTAGACCCCGATGATTGAGAAAAAGACCACGAACACGGTATCGAGCGCGATCACCAGCGCGATAGACTCGACCACCGAACGTGTGGTCTGCCGACCAACAGATTCCGCGCTGGCCGAAACCCGCAGGCCCTCGTAGCAACCGACTAGGGCAATAATAAATCCGAACAATGGGGCCTTGGCTATCCCGACGATGAAATGGTTCAGTTCAACAGCTTCACTCAGTTGTCGTACAAATTGGGGAATATTCATGTCAAGCACGGTCACGGCGATCACGGCGCCGCCGAAAAGACCCATCAGGTCGGCAAAAAAGGTCAGGATTGGCAGTGAGATCATCAACGCGAGCACTCGGGGCAAAGCCAGCACCTCGACCGGATCCAGGCCAATGGTGTTCATCGCATCGATTTCCTGATTGACCTTCATGGTTCCAATCTGCGCGGTAAATGCACTGCCTGACCGACCGGCGATGATGATCGCGGTGATCAGAATACCCATCTCACGCAGAACAGCCACAGCGACCAGATTGACGGTAAAAGTTTCCGCACCAAGCCGTTTGAGCTGTTCTCCGCCCATAAAGGCGAGAACCACACCGATGAGGAAAGACAGCATCGCAACGATCGGAAGCGAGACGATGCCGGTACGCTCTAGGTGATGAATCAGAGAGGTGAAACGCACCCGGCGCGGCTGGAGCACTGCCTTGAGGAGCGTGATCAAGGTCAGACCTAGAAAGCTGACGAAGGTCAGGGAATGACGCATCCACAATTGGACTGATTCACCGCAATGTTCGATTACCCTCAGGATGCCCATAACCTGACGTGGGGACTGCGGGACAGGTTGGCTGCGGCGAATGTGTTCAAAGAGCGGCTGGTGGTGCTCTTTCAGGCCGTGCCAATCGACGGACGTACCCTGCTGCTGGAATGCGTGAACGATCTGCGATAAGAGCCAGGCACCGTTGCTGTCGAGCGCGTCGATTCCTGCAGCGTCGACCGTCAGCGGCCCGGTCGTCGAAGCCGCTGAATCGATCACTTCACCGGCCTCAATTTCGAGAACAGCCAGAGCGCTGGTCGTCCAGTCGCCTGACAGTCTGAAGACAGTCTGCGTACCGACATGCTCCCTGCGAATACCTGAACTGCTCATTATGAGATTCGCTGCGAGGGGACCCTCAGGGCATGATCTATCGACCGATCACAGAAAATCGGCTGCGCTGCGTTGGCTTTCTGATGCTCTTTTTCCGAGAAGCACGGTTTGTCCCTGTCGTATCACCATTACAAGGTCTCGGACCGGACTCACACGGCGTGCAAAGCGGGCAGCAGTTCGTCCGAAATCATCCGTATACTGTGCAGAGCAGTTGACAGAGGCATGCCAGCCCAATGGGTCCGGATCAGCAGGTGATTCACCCCGAACTCTTCCCAGTAGGGGCGCAGTTGTTCGTAGCACTCCTCGGGTGACCCGACGATGAAGCGGTCGGTAATCAGGGTTTCGAATTCCTGGTCAAAGGTCTCACTTTCCGGCATCACCTTGTCCTGACCCCACTTGGCATAGGCCTGATATTTTCCCGCAAGATAAGGGCCGGCCATCTCCAGTGCTGTTTTACGATCCTTTGCACAGAACACCTCTTTGATAACCGGCAACTCTTCCGGATCGGGTTTGCCGCTCGCGGCCAGAGCATTGCGGTACAGTGTCATATGACGCCGGATGGTCTGAATCGTGGAGTGAGGATTGATCATCCAGGCGTCGCTCATATGGGCTGCCCGTTCGATAGCGCGGTCGTTGTTGGACTCGATCCAGATCGGCGGATACGGCCGCTGGACTGGGCGCAGGTTCATATGCACGTTGTCCAGATGACAGGTCTCGCTGTGATGCGTCACCGATTCTTCGGTCCACAACCGCTTGATCAGATCCAGGTACTCCACAAACCGCTTGGCCCGCTGTCCTTTGGGTACACCGAACGCATCGAATTCGACGTCCCGATATCCAAGTCCGACGCCAAATATGAAGTTGCCACGCGCCAGAACGTCCAGCGTGGCAACCGTCTCAGCAGTGTAGACCGGATTGTGCAGGTTGAGCAGAAGAATTCCCATTCCAACGGTCATCTCACCAGCCTCGGGAATCAGCCGGGCCAGTAGCGGCACAATCTGCAGTTGCTGATTGTTGCCTTCGTTGAGATAGTGCTGACCGGAGAACAGCGAGTCCCACCCCTTGTCCCGGATCAGGTGTACCATGGCAATCTGATCGTCCAAAGCGCTAACCATGTCTGTGGAAAGATATTGCTGGTTGGTGACGAACAGTCCGACTTTCAT
>CAZEKE010000015.1:0-2751 GCA_964512815.1 uncultured Acidiferrobacteraceae bacterium | reverse complement strand
AGGCCCGCCAGCCTCGATCTGTTTTTGGAACAGAGGAACGACACTACCGGCAGATCCCAGTACATTTCCGAATCGTACCGTTATGAAAGACGTATTGGATAATGCATTTTGCGCCTGGATCAACATCTCTGCGAGCCGTTTACTGGCGCCCATTACACTGGTCGGATTTACAGCTTTATCGGTTGATATCAGAAGAAAAGTACCGCAGTCGTTTTCTCGGGCAACACGCGAGACCACCTCGGTACCAATCACGTTATTTCGAATCGCTTCCCTGGCTTGCTCTTGTAATGATGGGACATGTTTATAAGCCGCCGCATGAAATACAACGTCCGGCTTATACGTTAGGAAAACATCAACGACACCGGGCTCGTCACAAACATCGCCTAGTCTGGTGTAAACGGTGACATCAGGAAATTTGTCAGCTATGTCCCGTGACTTCCAATAGAGCCTGTCTTCGTTCTGGTCCAGAAGAACGATATATTCTGGCTTGAGTCTGGCCACTTGCAGGCACAATTCGGTACCGATTGAGCCCACACCACCAGTGATCAGAACTCTCTTTCCAGCGATACCTTTATGAACGCGTTCTCTATCCAGCGAAACGGGTTCTCTGCCGAGCAGGTCATCCAGGGAGACACGACGAAGATCCTGTGACCGCGCTGTTCCATCTAATATATCTTGTACTTTAGGTAATGTTCTGTAGTCCACATTACTCTTATCACATAATTCCACGATACGCCGCATTTCTTCTGCGCTAGCACTGGGTATTGCCAGTACGACCAGTTCTACGCGCAGTAGTTTTGACAGGTTTGGAATCGTTGAACAGTCATCCAGTACGCGTACACCCTGAATATCCCGACCTTTTTTGTCCGGATGATCATCAACAAATCCTACTGGCTCATAAAATCTGGGGTTTGCCCGTCGCATTTCTTTCACTAGCATGTCGCCAGCCGCACCGGCACCAACGATCAACACCCGTTTCCCGGGTTGTCGTACCACCTCGCGGTCTCGGTAAAGCCGGTAAAGAATCCGATTACCGAGGAGTAACCCAACAAGCAATACCGCATGGAGCGGGAATACGGAGCGAGGGACGGCCTCCAGCCTCGTAACTAGGAAAATCAGAATCGCAATGACAGCGGCACCAAAGAAAACAGCTTTGGTGATTGCTACAAGGTCGTGTAAGGATGTAAATCGCCATGCGCCGCGAGGCACGCCAAATAGCCCCGATGTTCCCAGATGAACGACGATGATCAGCGGTAGAAACTGGAATGCATGTCCGGCGAACGGTTCAGGGATTCTATCCAGGTTAAAACGGAGCCAGTAGGCCAGGAACCACGCAACCGATGCCATCACACTGTCATGAAGAAGCACAGGCCACCTGCTCGCCAGGTAACGGAGTTCAACAAGAATGTTACGTAATAGCCCTGAAAACATTAAATTCTGGAGGCTGCGCCTTGTTTTTCTTTCATTTTAATCGCCGTTCCACAACATACCAGCACAACAATGCCTGCAAGAGTCCAGATAAATGCGTACCGGTTGCTGAAAAAGGCGGCACTGCTCAATGTTGCAAGCACAAGACAGATCATTGTTGCCATTATTGAGATCTGCTGGTGATTATAACCAAGCCGGTAAACTCTTTGATAGAAATGACTTGTGTGGGCCTCCCACCACAGTTGCTTTGATATCATTCGACGTATCAACGTAGTGGTTGCGTCAAAGAAAAACAAACCGTAAAGCAGAATAAACACATCGATCGAAATTTCATAATGAATCCAGCCAATGACCGCCATCAACGCGAAATAGCACCCAAGAACCAAGCTTCCAACGTCACCCAAGAAGATTTTTGCAGGAGGCCAATTCAAGAATCCAAAACCCAGAATCCCTCCAGCTAAACAGAGATTCAGAACCACCAGTAAAGTGCTTTCTTTTGAGCTAAACCATAGTACCAAAGTAAGTGCAGCTACCAGCGATTGAACCATTGCCAGTCCATCTACACCATCCATAAAGTTAAATAGATTGATCATCCAGACCATCCAGACAATGAGGGAAAGATACACAATTGCATTGAGCAGAACAGAATCAACATTCAGGGAATACTTTATTCCTCCAAAGTAAAACGAATGCGGCAGGTCGAATATCGTGAGTAAAATGATTACACAGGCGAGCTGTAGAATAATTCTTACCCGTACCGAGAGATCTTTGAGGTCATCCAGCCACCCGATAATACCTGTAACCGTAACCAGAAAAGCAATCCAAAGCGGGGGGACCACAGACTCGGGAATAACTGTCTGCATGCCGATACAGGCAACAAGTAGAATGAGAACGATAACTAACCCACCGCCACGCGGCACAGGCGAGTTATGTAGGCTGCGGACGTTTGGTACATCTACGGCCAAAAGGCCATAAGGCTTTAACAGCAATAGTCGCAACAGCCCGTAGCTAAAGGCAACGCAACCAAAGAAAAGAACAAGACAATAGAGAGGGTTCATTACCTTTTGGGAACCTGAATACGAACAACAACCGATTTCAGAGTGCCTTCTATGGGTAAAACCTACGCGGAGTAAATAGACAAGTCGGCAAGCGAACCTCATCATGGTAGACAAGGTTCTGTGTGGTTCGATCCACTATTGCAGCAGTCATGCCTTTTTGACCGGGGAGATAGCTCAATAGGCGTAATCCAAATCGGAGAAGTTCAGCGGGGGCGCTGATCAATCGCGGTTGCCCGGCAGTGTTTTGAACGATTTGCGCAATCAT
>CAZEKE010000014.1:0-6868 GCA_964512815.1 uncultured Acidiferrobacteraceae bacterium | reverse complement strand
ACCGGATGTGCCATCGAGTTCGACGGGAGTTCTGTTCGAAGGTTGTCGATGGAAGGACGGATGACGTTGTGCAACATGGCGATTGAAGCAGGTGCCCGAGCTGGCCTGGTTGCGGTTGATGACACCACTATTGATTACCTCAAGGGCCGAACCTATGTTCCTAAAGGGGAACAACTCGAAGCTGCTGAAAAAGTCTGGCGGGAATATGTTTCAGACGCTGATGCGGTTTTTGAAGCGGAGGTTGCTCTCGATGGCCCGTCTATACGGCCGCAGGTCACCTGGGGGACCTCTCCCGAGATGGTCTCGGACATCGATGGCATCGTCCCCGATCCCGAAACTCAAATTGATGAAACTCGTAGGAAGGGCTGGATCAGAGCGCTGGAGTATATGGATCTAAGAGGGGGGATGCCGATTAAAGATATCACCATTGACAAGGTGTTTATCGGTTCGTGTACTAACGGTCGAATCGAAGATCTGCGTGCGGCGGCTGACGTGGCTCGCGGCAGACAGGTGGCCGAGAGTATCACTCAGGCAATCGTGGTTCCGGGGTCTGGTCTAGTCAAGAGACAGGCCGAATCTGAAGGACTCGATCAGATATTCCGTGATGCAGGATTTGAATGGCGTGAGCCCGGTTGCTCAAAGTGCCTCGCGATGAATGCGGATCGCCTGGAGCCCGGCGAGCGGTGCGCCTCTACGTCTAACCGAAATTTCGAGGGCCGGCAGGGCCAAGGCGGTAGAACACATCTGGTATCCCCTTCGCTGGCAGCTGCCGCAGCAGTCCGTGGACATTTCGCTGATCCATCGGATCTTAAGGCTTGAATGATGGAACCATTTACCCAAATTCGAGGTGTCGTTTTGCCGATTGACCGGGCCAATATCGACACTGACGCAATAATCCCTAAACAGTATCTGAAGTCAATTGCCAAATTTGGATTTGGAGCGAATTTGTTTGACGAGTGGCGATATCTAGATCATGGTGAACCCGGTCAGGAGCACAGTAATCGACAAATCAACAAGAGTTTCGTACTTAACGAGGCGCGTTATGCTGGCGCAGAAGTACTGCTTGCACGGAGAAACTTCGGCTGTGGTTCATCACGTGAGCATGCAGTGTGGGCGCTTCGCGATTATGGGATCAAAGCGATAATCGCCCCCAGTTACGCAGACATCTTTTTTAACAACTGTTTCAAGAATGGTCTACTTCCCATAATTCTGGAAGAAGATTCTGTTGAAGTGTTGTTCAACGAGGTAATCGGCGAGCCCGGATATCTGCTGCAGGTTGACCTTGAAACTCAGATGGTGACCAGACCGCATGGCGAAACACATTCTTTTGAAGTTGAGTCATTCAGAAAATACTGCCTCCTGAACGGATTTGACGACATTGACCTGACCCTGAAAAGAGAGGAAGAGATTGCTTTCTTTGAATCCCAGCGACGTCGGTCGATGCCATGGCTGTTTGAGGATATAACCTGATCGGACCCAATCCTTGAACCCTAGGGTATGTGTGGGAGCCCAGCCCGGGAGTAATCATTTACTTGTCAAAAAAGATCGACGTGGCGATAGTTGGTGCAACTGGCGCAGTTGGCGAGGCAATGATTCGAATCCTCGAGCAGCGTGGATTCCCAGTTGGTGCCATTTATTTACTCGCCAGTGAGCGATCAGCCGGAATGGTGCTTACATTTCGCGGCCAGCCGGTTCGGGTTGGACGACTGGACGAATTCGACTTCTCCAAGGTGTCTCTGAGCCTGTTTTCAGCAGGTGGCAGCATTTCTGCAGTTCACGCACCCAGGGCCGTTGCCACCGGATGTGTGGTGATCGACAATACATCACACTTTAGAAATGATCCTGATATTCCACTGGTCGTGCCGGAAGTCAACCCGCATGCTCTGGAGTCTCGCGATGGAATCATCGCAAATCCCAATTGTTCAACTATTCAGATGGTGGTTGCGCTCAAGCCGATTTACGATGCAGTCGGAATCAATCGAATCAACGTAGCCACTTACCAGGCCGTTTCCGGCGCGGGGAAAAGGGCGATCGAGGAACTTGGCTACCAGACCAGCCAGTTACTCAATGGGAAGCCGGTATCCTGCGATTCGATGCCTAAGCAGATTGCCTTCAACGTGCTGCCTGAAATCGATTCCTTTCAGGATAACGGGTATACACGCGAAGAAATGAAAATGGTCTGGGAGACCCGAAAAATACTTGAGGATGATTCGATAATGGTTAACCCGACCTGTGTGCGGGTACCAGTGTTCTACGGTCACTCGGAAGCGATTCACATAGAAACGCGAGACAAAATTACCGCCGAGGAGGTTCACAAGAAGCTCAAGGATGCTCCCGGTGTTACCGTGGTAGATGGCCGAGAATCGGGGCACTGGCCGACGCCCGTCACCGAAGGGGTCGATCAGGACGCGGTCTTTGTTGGCCGGATACGTGAAGATATTTCTTGCGATCGGGGCATCAATTTATGGGTGGTCTCAGATAACATTCGCAAAGGTGCGGCTCTGAACAGCATCCAGATCGCCGAGATGTTGTTCTCTACAAGCTAGAAATGAACCAAACGACGACACGATCGATTTGTAATGCCGGAGCATAAATGTGACGGGGAGGGGAAGTAACAACGTGAAAATTGGTTTGGGTCGGATAGTCAGAACCCTGCTAGGGGCCCTGATCCTCGGGTTTTCGGCTGAATTATCGGCTATTGGTTTGGGGCGACTGGTTGTTGATTCGGACTTGAACGAGCCGTTTTCCGCTGAGATTCTGATCAGTTCCATCGGTGAAGTAGGCGTTAAAAATCTGAAAGTTGGTCTTGCTTCAAAGTCCGATTTTGAACGGGCCGGTATAGTTGTCGACCCAGTTTTGAATCGCCTAACGTTTGCCATTGTCGAGGGAAAAGAGAGTCTATCGATTCGGGTTCTCTCCGAAGAGCCAATCAGAACACCGTTTCTGCATTTTATGGTGGCCATCGAATGGCCGGGCGGTAAGCTTATTCGAGAGTACACGGCATTACTTGACCCACCTGGTTACGAACCCACTGCCGTACAACCTATCCAACGTCCGGAAACCACTGGTGATCAACGGGTATTGAGGCCCGGTGAGACGTATGGTCCGGTACGTAGCGGTGAAACTTTGATGGGAATTGCAGGCGACATTGAGACGGTCAAAGCCACAAGCATATATCAGAGAATGTTTGCCTTGATACACGCAAATCCTGAGGCGTTTATACGGGGAAACATGAATCTGCTACGAGAAGGTGCGTCTTTGAAGATCCCTTCAACCAAATCGATGAGTCGAATCTCAAGTGTTCTTGCCAAGGAAGAATATTCCAGGCAACTTTCTGAGTGGATCGCCTATCACGATAATGTAGGTGAGAACAAGAGCGGACCCAGCCAACCTTTGTGGGCATCTTTTGTGGGTGGGGAGAAAGAGGATCAGACCGACCCGTCTGCTCAGGCACAGGAAGGCTCCGGAAAGGATGAGAAGCCTGACAAAAGCTTGACTGGCGCTCCCGTTTCAGAGTCGAAGAGATCAATCGGAATTGACGAAACCGAGAAAAAAGCGGTTACCGGACTGCCGAAGGCAACTGATACAGGCCAATATGTGTTACGCATTATTCAGCCGGAACCGGAGAGTGAAGAACCAAAAATGGCTGCCGTCATTTCCGATGTGGATGCCTCGCAGGATCAAGACGACATCGCCGCTTTGGATCAGGCATTAGGCGCAATGGAAGAGAAGCTGACGCTTCTGGAAGAGTCGTTGGCATCAAAAGAACTGGAAAATGAGAAACTTTCGAGGCAAATCACACTGCTTACTGAGCAGGTTGAAAAATCAGCTCACTTGATTGCTTTACAGGACGAAGCCCTCGCCCTGGCTCAACAACAGGCTGAAAACAGAACATCCGAGACCACACCGGATTCGTCAGGAACTTCATCCGGGGCGGATCAAACCGCAAGCGACTCAACAGAATTAGTCACCACGAAGACTGAAGATGTAACCAAAGAAGAATCGACCGCGGCGAGCGTTGGCACGGTAGCCAAGGTACCGGTCGCCGACCAGCCGGTTGTGGCAACCATGGATTCAGACTCCGACACCGAAAAAGAAGCGGGAGGTTCGGCAGGCACCGAAGACAAAGTGTCTCAACCTGCAGATGCTGTCGCGCCGCCCAAGGACGTTGGGAAACAGACGGTGGCAGCGACAGTAGAAAAGAAAAAGGACTGGTGGGAACTGGACTCATTGATTGAGCTCCCAATAAACGGGTACTCGTATCTCGTTAGTTACGGGTACTTGCCCCAAGAGCGAGCCGATCGAATGATCCTCTTTGGTGGTGGGGGCCTAGTGTTGCTACTAGGGTTATTGTTTCTGCGCTTGAGGCGCCGCCGGACTGACGATGAAGACTTTGACGACGACTTCGACAATGAGCTCGAGGAAGCTTCTGCTGATGAGGCGGTTCCAGCAAGTGTCGAAACACCTGAAGTCGAAACACCTAAGACCGTCGCTGAGCCATCAGGTCCAGTTGTGTTACCGGAGCCTGAGGAAGAGATTGAGGCAGTTCCCGCAATGAGTATTGGATCAGGTTTTGTGACCGAAGCCGAAACAGCGCAGGGAATATCTGTACAGTCCGATGAAGTCGATCCGATTGCCGAGTCCGAAATTTATCTCGCATACGGCCGAAATGATCAAGCGGAACAGGTGCTCACCGATGCGATTCGCGGCGCGCCTGATCGACTGGAACTAAAGATCAAGCTGCTTGAGGTGTTTCAGGCACAGGGCAACGTGGACGGATTTACTTCCATGGCGGAACTGCTTGCAACGCAGATCGATCACGGGTCTTCAGAGTGGGCTCAGATCGTACGAATGGCGAGGCAAGTGGCTCCAGACAATGCCACACTCCAGGATGACAATATTGGTGAAAGCTCAGATGAGGCTTTAGAGGGTGCCGGGGCTTTGGATCAACCTCAGGAGATCTCGCTTGACGCGTTAACCGGCAGCAGCGACGAGTCATCAGAGGAAGAATTCGTTGCGTCGGAACAAATTGAGGAGATCACACCGGAATCTTTCAGTAGCGATGAAATTGAGGCCACCCAGGATACGGCCGCGGCGGATATCGAATTCGATCTGAGTGAACTGGAACCAACGACAGAAGCCCAGCCTGCAGAACCTGAGGACGCGGAGAAATCGCCGGCAGAGGAAGCGTTTGATGACGGAATAGATTTCATACTCGAACCCGAGGGCGAGTTATCGTCCCAAGTACCAGATAGCAGGACGGATCCTGCGGACGAAGTCACTGAGATGGAAGACCTGGAACAGGATTCCGATTCTGATATAGGTACCCGTCTTGATCTAGCCCGTGCCTATATCGAGATGGGTGATACTGCGGCTGCCCGGGCCCTGCTCGACGAGGTTAAACAGCTAGGTACTACTGCTCAGAAAGAGGAGGCAGAGTCCCTAATCGCAGGGTTATCGACAGACGACGGGTGACGTTGGTCGACGGTAGTTGACCTGCTGCATCGCTGGCAATTAACCCGTCCCGCGGCGTGTGGTTCCCGCGGCGAGTTCCTGAACGATTTGAGTCACGTTATCACACAACCTGGGTAGCGGATTGCCATCCGGATCCAGATTGCGAGTGATTTCGCTGACCAGGGCTGAGCCCACAACTGCAGCGTCAGCGAATTGTACGATCTCACTAACCTGTGTAGCTGTCTTGATACCGAAACCTACTGCTAGTGGTAGTTCAGTGGCCTGTCGAAGCCGATCAATTGCGAGTCTGACGACATCGTGTTCTGCGGAGCGCGTCCCAGTAATGCCCGCGATTGATACGTAGTACACGAATCCACTCGTATGACGCAGGACATGTGCCAGACGTTCATCATCAGTGGTCGGTGTCACCAGCCGAATCCAGTGGATGCCCGCTGTCAGAGCTGGATGGCAAAGCTCATCATCTTCTTCAGTTGGCAGGTCGACGATGATGAGTCCGTCGACGCCCGCAGCAACCGCATCACTCACAAAGGCCTCACTCCCGTAACGGTAAATGGGATTGAAATAGCCCATGAGGATGACTGGAGTATCGTCATCGCTCAAGCGGAATGTTCGGACCATATCAAGTGTGCGTTTCAGCGTCATGCCGGCTCGTAGTGCGCGCTGGCTTGAAGCCTGAATAACGGGTCCATCTGCCATCGGATCCGAAAAAGGCATACCGAGTTCGACGAGGTCGGCTCCAGCTTCCGGGAGTCTATGAAGCAAATTTTCCGATACCTCAGGATTGGGGTCACCGGCGGTTATGAAAGTGATCAGGGCACCACGGTCTTCTCCGGCAACTTTGGAAAAGCGCCGTATGAGTCGACTTTCAGAAACCGATTTGCTCACATTTCCACACCAAGAGAGTCGGCGACGGCAAAGACGTCTTTGTCACCGCGGCCGCACAGGTTCATGACGAGGATGCTTTCTTTGTCGATGGACGGTGCAATTTTCTTCACATGAGCGATAGCGTGGGCCGGTTCCAGTGCCGGGATGATCCCTTCAGTTCTGCAACACAGTTGAAAAGCGTCCAGGGCCTCGGCATCAGTGATTGAAACGTATTCCACCCGGCCGACATCGTGAAGCCAGGAGTGTTCCGGTCCGATCCCCGGATAATCAAGACCTGCGGATATTGAATGTGCATCGGTGATCTGCCCATCGGGATCCTGAAGAAGATAGGTCCGGTTACCATGAAGAACGCCTGGATGACCGCCGGTCAGAGACGCTGCATGCCTGGAGGTTTCTACCCCGAGTCCTCCGGCCTCTACTCCAATGATTCGCACTTCATCGTCCAGGAACGGATAAAAAAGCCCCATCGCGTTCGAACCGCCACCGATACAGGCGACCAGCACGTCTG
>CAZEKE010000013.1:0-4138 GCA_964512815.1 uncultured Acidiferrobacteraceae bacterium | reverse complement strand
GTACTGGACAGGCCGCCAGTATGGGTGCGGTGATTCTGGCTGGTGGGGCGCCGGAAAAACGTTTTTCACTTCCCCACTCCCGTATCATGATTCATCAGCCGTGGGGTGGTTTTCAGGGTCAGGCGACGGATATCGATATCCACGCTCGGGAGATACTGCGTATGCGCGAGCGCCTGAACCAGATTCTTGCCACGCATACTGGTCAGGGACTTGAAAAAGTGCAGGCAGATACGGAGCGTGATAATTTCATGAGCGGTGAAGAGGCCGTTGAATACGGTATTATCGACCGTGTCATCAGTTCTCGCGAGGCCTAACCCTGTGACAGGGTTTTGTCAACCGCTGGGTCCCTTGCAATCCGGCGCCAAAGACTGCATCTTTTGTATTGAGCCCCTGTGCACCCGCTGGGTGGACGGGTACTGACGGGGCCTCACAGGATTAACCACTGATTCAGCGGAGGTGGCATGGCCGACAAAGACGGCGACAATAAAGGCGATAAACTTCTTTATTGCTCATTCTGTGGAAAGAGCCAACACGAAGTCAGGAAGCTGATCGCGGGCCCGTCCGTCTTTGTCTGTGACGAGTGCGTCGAGTTATGTAACGAGATCATCCGCGAAGAGATCCAAGATGGTGAGGCCGAAGAGTCCCAGGAATCGACCTACCCGACACCGCAGGAAATCTGCAACCGGCTCGATGATTATGTCATTGGCCAGGCGGAAGCCAAAAAGGTGCTGTCTGTCGCTGTCTACAATCATTACAAAAGGATTGAGCATGCCGAAGCGGTAGGCGAGGTAGACATATCGAAGAGTAACATCCTGATGATCGGGCCAACGGGCTCAGGCAAGACACTGCTGGCCGAAACACTCGCACGGGAACTTAATGTTCCGTTCACTATCGCTGACGCCACCACCCTGACCGAAGCCGGTTATGTTGGCGAAGACGTCGAGAACATCATCCAGAAGCTCCTCCAGAAATGCGATTACGATGTTGAGAAGGCACAGGTCGGTATCGTCTACATCGATGAAATCGACAAGATCTCACGCAAGTCTGACAACCCGTCGATCACCCGGGACGTTTCTGGTGAGGGCGTGCAGCAGGCACTACTCAAGCTGATCGAAGGCACCATCGCCTCTGTACCCCCGCAAGGAGGCAGAAAACACCCACAGCAGGAGTTTCTGCAGGTCGACACCCGCAACGTGCTTTTCATCTGTGGGGGTGCCTTTTCCGGGCTGGAAAAAGTCATCCAGGAACGTTCGGAAAAATCCGGCATTGGCTTCGGCGCCGACATCAAGAGCAAATCGAAGGAAAATAACCTTGGCGAGTTTCTCTGGGATTTGGAACCTGAAGACCTGATCAAGTACGGCCTGATTCCGGAATTCGTCGGCCGCATGCCGATAGTGGCTACTCTGGAAGAACTCGATGAGTTAGCGCTGATCACGATACTTACCGAACCCAAAAACGCTTTGATTAAGCAGTACGGTAAGCTGTTTGAGCTGGAAGGAGTAGAGCTCGAGATTCGAGATGACGCCCTCAAGGCAGTCGCCAAGAAAGCTATGGAGAGGAAGACCGGTGCGAGAGGTCTTCGCTCGATCCTGGAAAAAGCTCTGCTGGAAACCATGTTTGAACTGCCTTCCATGAAAAATGTCGTAAAAGTCACGGTGGATGCGAGCGTGATCAAAGAAGGGTCGCAACCGCTCTATGTGTACCAGGACGAACAGCGTAACGTTTCCCGTCAGTCCTGAGTGTTTCCTGAAGTGCTGTTTTGCCCTTGAAATAAGGCCAAAGCACCCTTAAATAAACAAAGTAGGTACGACTCGCTACAGCTGGATGCAGGATTTCACCTACGGCCCGGCACCAAGATTACGGAACTTAATATGACCGATGACATGAAAACAGACATCCAGTCGCCCCAGGTTCGCTATGCCATGGTGCCGCTACGTGATGTCGTTATCTTCCCACACATGGTTATTCCCTTGTTCGTCGGGCGGGAAAAGTCGATCCGGGCGCTGGACGACGCGATGGAATCGGGCAAACAGATTTTCCTGGCTGCACAACACGATGCGGCAGATGATGATCCATCTCCCGAAAACATCTACGAGATCGGCACGGTCGCGAATATTCTCCAGCTGCTCAAGCTCCCCGATGGGACAGTTAAAGTTCTAGTTGAAGGAATATCCAGGGCTGCTATCGTCCGATATGTCCAGACCGAAGAGACCTATGAAGTCGACGCGGTAGCCATCAATGATGAGCCCATAGAAGAAAGAGAGGCAGAGGTTCTGATCCGCACCGTGGTTTCAGAGTTCGAGCAGTACGTCAAGCTCAATCAGAAAATTCCACCGGAAGTCCTGACCTCGCTGAGCGGTATAGAAGATACCGGCCGCCTGGCCGATACCATCGCAGCACACCTGACGTTACGCAACGAAGAAAAACAGAAAATACTCGAATTCGGAAGTTCCCGAGAGCGTCTTGAGCACATCCTGGGAATCATGGAATCGGAGATCGATCTGTTACAGGTGGAAAAACGGATTCGCGGCCGTGTCAAGAAACAGATGGAGAAAAGTCAGCGTGAGTACTATCTGAATGAGCAGATGAAGGCAATTCAGAACGAGCTCGGGGAGATGGATGATGTCCCCAACGAGATGGACGAGCTGCAGAAGAAAATCGAACAGTCTGGAATGTCCAAGGAGGCGCTTGAGAAGGCCCAGTCCGAACTGAAGAAGCTGCGCATGATGTCGCCAATGTCTGCGGAGGCAACGGTGGTGCGTAACTACATCGATTGGCTAGTTCAGGTCCCGTGGAAAAAACGGAGCCGGATTCTCAAAGATCTGGCGAAGGCAGAACAGATTCTCGAAGACGACCATTATGGTCTGATCAAGGTTAAAGAACGAATCCTTGAATATCTTGCCGTACAGCAGAGAATCAAAAAAGTGAAGGGTCCGATTCTGTGTCTGGTGGGACCGCCGGGTGTAGGCAAAACCTCGCTAGGAGAATCCATAGCCCGTGCAACCAACCGCAAATTTGTACGGATGTCCCTGGGAGGCATGCGTGACGAGGCTGAGATCCGTGGGCATCGCCGCACCTATATCGGTTCCCTGCCGGGCAAAATCCTTCAGAACATGTCCAAGTCCGGCACGCGTAATCCACTTTTCATGCTGGATGAAGTTGACAAAATGTCCATGGATTTCCGTGGTGATCCGTCATCAGCGTTGTTGGAAGTCCTCGATCCCGAGCAGAACCACAAGTTTGGTGACCATTATCTTGAGGTCGACTACGACCTGTCCGAGGTGATGTTCGTTGCCACGGCCAATACACTGAATATCCCCAGTCCGCTACGGGACCGGATGGAGGTCATCCGGATCTCGGGCTATACGGAAGACGAGAAAATAAACATTGCGACCCGTTACCTGGTCGAGAAGCAGAAAAAAAACAACGGCCTCAAGCCGGACGAGATTTCGTTCAGCAAGAGTGCACTGATAGATATCGTCCGCTATTACACTCAGGAAGCGGGTGTCAGGTCACTGGAAAGGGAGATTGCAAAAATCTGCCGGAAGGTCGCCAAAGAGCTCTTGCTGGACCAAAGTCGGCATGCTATTTCGGTGAGCAGCCGGTCTCTAGAGAAGTACCTCGGGGTGCGGCAGTATCGCTATGGCAAAGCGGAAGAAGGTAACCGTGTCGGGCAGGTCACAGGTCTGGCCTGGACCGAGGTGGGTGGCGAGCTTCTTAGTATTGAAGCAGCGGTCATGCCGGGCAAGGGCAAGCAGAGTTACACCGGTAAGCTTGGAGATGTGATGCAGGAGTCTATTCAGGCTGCCATGACGGTTGTCCGTACCCGTTCCAGGTCGTACGGGATCAAGCTTGATTTCTACCAAAAGCAGGATGTCCATATTCATGTGCCTGAGGGAGCTACCCCAAAAGACGGCCCCAGCGCCGGCATTGGCATGTGTACGGCTGTTTTGTCAGCTATCACAGACATCCCGGTCAGGTCTGACGTTGCCATGACGGGAGAAATCACTTTGCGTGGCGAAGTGCTTCCAGTCGGCGGACTGAAGGAAAAGCTGCTCGCCGCGCATCGGGGAGGAGTCAAGTGTGTGCTGATTCCACATGAGAACGAAAAAGATCTCGCGGAAATTCCAAACAATGT
>CAZEKE010000012.1:0-2551 GCA_964512815.1 uncultured Acidiferrobacteraceae bacterium | reverse complement strand
GGGCGTCGTGCAGGCCGGAGCTCCTGGGCGCCTGGTCGCCGCCCGTAACGGACCGCCGTTACTGGTGGGCATCGGGGAGGACAGCTTCTTCATCGCCTCGGACATTGCTGCCCTGGTTCCGGTCACCCGGCGCTACCGGGTGCTGGAAAATGGCGACGTCGCCGATATCTGCAATGGCCAGTGCACCATCCGCGATCGTCACGGCAACCCGGTTGAGCGCCCCGAACGGGAAAGCCACCAGTCCAGCGATGCGGCGACGCTGGGGGACTATGATCACTTTATGCAGAAGGAGATCCACGAACAGCCCCGGGCGATCGCTGATACTCTTGAAGGCCGACTGGCCGGTGACCGCGTTCTGGAACAGGCTTTCGGTCCCGCAGCGGGGGAGATCTTCGACCGGACCCGGCAGGTGCAGATCATCGCCTGTGGCACCAGTTATCACGCCGGACTGGTGGCCAAGCACTGGCTGGAATACGTCGGCGTCCCCTGTGAGGTCGAGGTTGCGAGCGAATACCGCTACCGTCGTCACGTCACCCGAAGCGGTACAATGGTGGTCACGATCTCGCAGTCCGGGGAAACAGCAGACACCCTCGCAGCGCTTGCCGAAGCACAGAACCTGGGCATCGTCGGCTCGCTGGTCATCTGTAATGTTCCGGAATCGTCACTGGTCCGAGAGTCCGACCTCTCCTTCATGACCCATGCCGGTCCCGAGATCGGTGTCGCTTCGACCAAGGCATTCACCACACAATTGGCTGCACTGATGATGCTGGCCCTGGTGCTTTCCCGGCGTCACGGTTTCGACAGCGGTTTTGAAGCGCACGTGGTCAACCAGCTGCGGATGTTGCCGGGCGCCCTGGAGAAGGTTCTGGACATGGAGTCCGCAATTGCCCGTATGGCGAGTGCGTTCGGCGATAAACAGCATGCACTGTTTCTTGCCCGCGGGGCCCATCACCCGATCGCCATGGAAGGCGCGCTGAAACTTAAAGAGATTTCCTACATACACGCCGAGGCCTATCCCGCCGGGGAACTCAAGCACGGTCCGCTTGCACTGGTCGATGACCGTATGCCGGTAATCGCCGTCGCTCCCAACGACACGCTTTTAGAGAAACTCAAATCGAACCTGGCCGAGGTTTCCGCTCGTGGGGGGCGCCTGTTCGTGTTCGCCGATCCGGCCTGCGGGTTTGAACCCCGGCCGGACCTCGAGCTGATTCATGTCGCGCCGGCGGACAGTGCCGTGGCACCCATCATTTACACACTGCCCCTGCAGCTGCTCGCTTATCATGCGGCCCTCATCAAGGGTACGGATGTTGACAAACCACGCAATCTCGCCAAATCCGTCACTGTGGAATAGCGCCGCCCAAACAGGGTCGACGATCACCCCCGGCCGCCCAATCGATGAAACGTTATCCTCCCGAACTTTTTTCCAGCGAAATACTGCAGGAAGCCATTGCGATGGCCGAAGAGGTCAAATTCGCTTCGATTCATCCGCTCGATGGAGGCCGATGCGACCCGGTATTTGCGCCTTTCGTGTGCAGTAGGTATAACGGCTCAGCAGTTTTTCTCGGCCACCTGGTGCGGTCCAACCCCCTGCTGGAGATGCTGTCCAGCGACGCCTTGCCCTGCCGATTGGTCTTCCAGGCTGCTGACGGCTACATCTCCCCTTCGGTATACGCGGAAAAACCGAAAAGCGGCAAGGTCGTACCGACCTGGAACTATGTCGCCTGCCAGTTCATGGGCACACTTGAGAAAGTCCCCGACCCGGAGCTGATGGATCTTCTGACTTATCAGGTCAGTGTTTTTGAACAAGCCCAGGGCTCTGACTGGAAGCTTGAAGATGCTCCCACCGACTTCCTGGAACTGATGGCCAGCGGCGTCTTCGGAATCCGTTTCACACCCGAGCGTTGCCGGGTGCACAAAAAGATCAGTCAGAACCGCCCGATGGATCAACGCGCGGTCATCGCCTGGACCAAAGCGCTGCACACCCCGTTCAAGTCTCTGGCACACTGGATGGAAGACAGTGACGATGGCTGACAGTCATCCGAAGACCGAAGCGCCCATTCTGTTAACGACCGGTGAGCCGGCTGGTATCGGGCCTGACCTTGTGATCAGCCTGCTGCAGCACCCGTCCGATCCGCCGCTATGGGTGGTTGCCGACCCTGACTTGCTGCTCGAGCGGGCGGCGGTGCTGGATTTACCCCTGACACTAAATGGCGACACGCTGGTGACCCCCGGCGGCCGGGCCACCCTGCTACCTATTTCGCTACATAAGCCTGTGGTGCCGGGGCGGCTGGATGTCGCCAACGCACTGTACGTGGTGGAAATGCTGCAGGTCGCAGCGGACCGGTGTCAGCAAGGAGACTTCGGCGCACTGGTTACGGGACCCGTTCAGAAAAGTGTGCTTATGGAGGCTGGAAACGAATTTGTCGGACACACTGAATTTCTCGGTGACCGGGCCGGTGTTGAAACCCCGGTGATGATGCTGGTACGGGAGAACCTGCGAGTTGCGCTTGTGACCATCCACATACCGCTCGCCGATGTCGCCGGCGCCCTG
>CAZEKE010000011.1:0-2864 GCA_964512815.1 uncultured Acidiferrobacteraceae bacterium | reverse complement strand
CTCGCCCGGCAGGGCTGCAATGTTGTGGTCAATGGTTCTACGAACCTTGCGGCATGTGAGTCCGTTGCCGGCGAGGTAGAGGATCTGGGTGCCCAGGCGTTGGTCGCAATGGGCGATGTCGGGGATCACCAGGCTGCCCGTGAGATCTGCCGGGCCGGGGCCACAGGTTTCGGCCGTATTGACGTGCTGGTCAACAACGCGGCGATCCGGCCACTCAAGCCTTTTCTGGAGACCACCGATGAGGACTGGCATCGGGTGCTGGACGTCGATCTGAACGCAGCGTTCTACACCTGCCACGAAGTGCTGCCCGGGATGGTCGACAATGGCTGGGGACGGATCATCAACCTGACCGGTATGAATGCCATTCACGGTTACAAGGGACGGGTGCCGGTGTCGGTCGCCAAGCACGGCCTCTGGGGTCTGACCAAGGCACTGGCTAAGGAGTTCGGACCCAGCGGGATCACCGTTAACGCCATCTCACCAGGGCCGATCCGCTCGGAGCACGACGATGCGGAGCTGGCACAGCATATCCAAGACCAGGTCGGACGCATTCCCTTAGGACATCTGGGTGAACCCGATCACATCGCCTCGCTATGTGCGTACCTGGTGTCAGACGGTGGGGGCTTCGTGACCGGGCAGATGATCGCCTGCAACGGCGGTGCCGAGACCTGAGCCCTAGTCAGCATCGACTCGATTGGCGAGACTTGCCTGAAGAATTGCGCTTGCTGTAGGTCATATCAAAGGGACCGGATTACTCCTGCCTGCAGCGTTTTCGGCTGCCCAAGTGTGTTAGGGTATTGCTCTGGCTAGAGCCAAGATCAGGAGTAGCCCATGGGTCAACCTATCCTGAAAAATGAGAACTTCTGGGTCGCCGTTGGTGTCATTGCAATTGTTCTTTTTCTGCTCTTCGGCGGACCGCTGGTCAACGGTTAAAAGCGCCGGTCAAACGGATAAAAGCACGGGTCAGAGGCCCAGTGAAGCCACCGGCATTTGGTGGTCGGTACAGTATGTGCCCGTCTGTGCGGTCGGGCCCGAAAGACTACGAGAGGGCAGACGTGAGCCGTCCAATCCGTCGTGTGGGATATTTCTATAGAATCGACCGCTGAATAAATCACGTTGTCTCCTCTGTATAACTCCACGTAGAGGACCGCCCATGTCAACACTGTCTGCTTTGTCGTCTTTTTTTCTTCTTCTGGCCATAGTCTGTCCGGTAAGTCACGCCAGCGCTTCGGAGTTGACTGTGACGGTCGAGGATAAGAAACAGCTGTCGACAGAAGGCTCCATTGTGGAACTGGTCGGGAAAAATCTCGAGACAGCCGCAGACCGACCGATTGTCATCAATCAGATTAAGCGCGAGTTTGATCCGTTCCTCTCTATTATCCCAAAGGGTTCGGCTGTCCAGCTGAACAACAGTGATGGCTACAGCCATCACGTCTATTCGGTTTCAAAAGGGAACAAGTTCGATCTACCCTTATATAAAGGCAAGCCTCCGAAGGATGTCGTCTTCGATGCGGCAGGAATCGTCAAACTGGGCTGTAACATTCATGACTGGATGCTCGCTTACGTCTATGTCAGCCAGAGTCAGACGATTGGAACGACAGATGCGTCCGGCATTATCACCTTCGCCGGGATTCCAGCAGGGACCTACCAATTAAGAGTCTGGAATCCCAGAATGCGCAATACCAAACGGGTAGTCACCCGGAAAATTGATCTGGTGGACGGACAGGTGCTCACAACCACTGTGCAGGTATCCCTCAGGAAGAAGATTCGCAAGCGCAAGCAGACCGAGAGCAGTGGCTCGGGCTATGGTGGCGCCAACTACTGATAGTCAGGCCCCGCGTTTCAGAGACCTCGGAACGCGCTGCTGAGTCCGGTGAGATGCAGGACAAGACTCTCGCTGTTGTTCGGCGGCCTGCTCATCATCTCCCTGGCCGTTGTTCTGCTGGTGATCGGGCGGATTACCCGGGCCACGGTTATCGACGACATTGAGCGGTCCCTTACTACGACTCTCTATACTGTCGAAAAACTTCACCAGCAGCGGGTCGAGGATCTGCAACAGAATGTCCGGCTGGTCGCCGGAGACTATGGTTTTAAGGCTGCCTATTCAACGGAAGATGTTTTAACGATACAGACGGCGTTGGAAAATCATAAGGACAGGCTTGCTAATGCGGACCTTATGTTCTTGTGTGATCTTGACAACATCGTTTTGTCCAATACCTACGCCACAGCGCTCAATGGAGAACCGTTCCTAAGGGAAGAACTTCTGGATCTGGCTTATGAAGAAGATTCCGGGGAGGTCAGCGCTTTCGCCGTCATCGATGATGCGGTGTATCAGCTGGTCGTGACACCGCTGCTGGCGCCGGATATAGAGGCCTGGATCATCAGCGGTTTCCGGACCGATCATCAAACCGCGAGTCAACTCTCCGCAGTCACGGATTCTGAGATCACGTTTTTCCGGGATTCCGGGAAGAATGCCCAATTGGTTGCGGCCACTCTGAGGGATACCGAGCAGGATGCGCTGATTGGGTTTATTCAACAAAGCGAAGGCACAGAGGAGTTGCAGCACTACGCGTCGTCCGAGGCGGCACACATTGGATATTTTTTGTCTTTGAACTCGACCGCTGAGCCGCGGATCAGTGTATTTGTGCAGCGCTCCCTGGATGCTGCGCTGGCACCTTATCGGAAACTGTCCCAGGTCATTCTGTTGATATTTGTCGTAAGCATCGCTGGTTTTGCGATCGTTATCGTGCGTATTGCCAGGAACGTCACGGGGCCCATCAGCGACCTCTCGTCAGCAGCGGAGGCCATTGGACGGGGAGAATATGAAACCGAGGTTCCAGCGACCCGCAATGACGAGCTTGGCC
>CAZEKE010000010.1:0-8845 GCA_964512815.1 uncultured Acidiferrobacteraceae bacterium | reverse complement strand
TCCTCCGAACCGGCTTCTGGCTTTTAGCATTACGCTGTCAAGCACCTGATTTTTGCTGCGCTGGTAGATGCTGACACCCGGGTAGCGGGTAGCCAGAAAAATCCCAGCGACCTCCATGGCCACAAAGTGGGGCGCAAGAAGCACCACGCCATGTCCCTCGGAAAGTGCCTGGTCGATTAGGTGGGTGTTCCGGACCCGGACGGCTTTCTCGAAAGCCTGCCGGGATCCCCACCAGACAAAACCTGAAAGAAGGAACATTCGTGCCGTGTTCTGAAAGTTGTAACGAAGCATCTGATCGGTCTCGGCAGCCGAGAGATCCGGAAAACACAGCTGAAGATTGCGCATTGCAATTCTGCGACGCGATGGGAACAGTCGTAATAGAAGCAGTCCCAACAGGCCGCCGGTGTAAAACAGAAAAGGCAATGACATCAGGCTCAGTAGCCTGAGGACACCGAGCCCAGTCCAGGTCAGCCAATATCGCGGGTTCATTAATACGTTGCCCAGCGTTATTTAACCTGGGGACGTGGCAACACGTCGCTTGTGCAGTGTGATAGAAATCAAATAAGGTGCGGTTGAGTTCACGTCAGCTGTTGGCTGTTTCGGGAAATATACTGCAGTGACCGTCAAACAGAAGCTGTCGGAGGGTCAGGGGCTTTGCGCTAGACTTGAACTCAGGACATTATAGAGCAGGATGTGAGAATGACCGAAGAACTGTTTCGTGCCGACGGGTACCTGAGCGAGTGTGAAGCCAGTGTCACTGCTGTACACGGTAACTATATCTGTCTGGATCGTACGGTGTTTTATCCCGAAGGCGGCGGTCAGCCGGGGGACACGGGCGTTATCCTGTGTAGCAACGGTGTGTCGGTGAGTATTGTCGATACACTCAGTACGAAGGATTACGGTCTGGTTCATGTCGCGGAAGAGGATGTGGATATGCCGCAAACCGGAGAAGCTGTCTCCACCCGAATTGACTGGGAGCGGCGATATCGTCTGATGCGGATGCACAGCGCGTTGCACATGTTGTGTAGTGTCGTACCGGCGCCAGTTACCGGGGGCTCGATCCGAGACGGACAGGGCCGTCTGGATTTTGATTTGCCGGAGCCTATCGACAAAGTCGAGCTGAATGCGCTTTTAAGGGAAGCGATTGCCAAGGATAGACCCATGTCGATGCGCTGGATTACCGATCAGGAACTGGCCGATCAGCCCGAACTCGTCCGTACCATGTCAGTGCAGCCACCGACGGGCACGGGTTCAGTTCGGCTGGTTCACTTCGACGGGCTCGATCTGCAGCCCTGTGGCGGGACCCATGTGGCATCAACGGGCGAGATAGGGGGAGTCCGGGTCAAAAAGATCGAGAAAAAAGGGCGTCAGAATCGGCGCGTGATTCTTGTTCTGGAGGATGACGGCAACTGACCGCCTGGGTTTTCTACCCACGTCCTGTTGGGTGCCGCTGGCGGAGAGGATAAATTTAGTAGCTGACGTCCGGCATTTCTGATTTGCGCTGCGCAATGAAATCCTTCAGCGCCTCGTCGAGCCCAGGTTCGATCGCAGGGGGCTGATATTCGGCCAGCATCGATTTCCACAGCTGATTGGCGCGCCTGGCGGCATCCTGGGACCCTTCTGACTGCCATTGCTCGAAACTGTTGCTGTCTGCCGTCGTGGAGCGATAGAAGGCTGTCTCGAAATTAGCCTGTGTATGCGCACACCCGAGAAAATGATTTCCGGGACCGACATCGCGTAAGGCGCTCATCGCCTGTCCGTTCTCGGAATCGTCGATGCCGGCCATGAAAACATCGATCATGGCTGCTTGATCGGCGTCAAGGATAAATTTCTCGTAGCCCATAGACAGCCCGCCCTCCAGCCATCCCGTTGTGTGGAGCATGAAGTTCACACCGGCCATCATAGCGGCTTGAAGCGTATTTGCCGACTCGTAGCCCGCCTGCGCATCGGCCAGTTTGGAAGCGCAAAGGCCTCCACCGCTTCTGAAGGGCACTCCCAGTCGGCGTGACAGCGCGGCACAGATAAAGAGAACCAAGGAAGGTTCCGGAGTCCCGAAAGTCGGTGCGCCTGACTGCATGGACACTGCGCTGCTGAAAGTTCCGAATACAACCGGTGCACCCGGGCGTATCAGCTGGGTGAAGGCAATGCCCGCCATAGCTTCAGCCAAAATTTGTGTACAGGTTCCCATCACTGTCACAGGTGACATCGCGCCGGCGAGTATGAAGGGCGAGATCACAGTGGCCTGGTTGTTACTGGCATAAACCCGTGCTGCGCCCAGCATCGTCGCATCATAGGTCATCGGTGAGTTGGCGTTGATCAGGCTTGTGATTACGCAGTTTTCATCGACAAAGCGTTCACCAAAGACCAGTTTTGCCATGTCGACCGTGTCCTGGGCCCGTTCTGGTGCCGTGACCGAGCCCATGAACGGTTTGTCGCTGAAGCGAAGGTGACTGTAAACCATGTCGAGGTGACGTTTGTTGACAGGGATGTCGACGGGTTCACAGAGCGTGCCTCCAGAATGGTGGAGTGCTTGGGACTGGTAGGTTAGTTTGGTGAAATTCTGAAAGTCCTCCAGCGTCGCGTAGCGCCGCCCGTTGTCGAGGTCCTGAACAAAAGGGGGACCGTATGCGGGGGCCAGCACTGTATGCTTACCCCCGATTCGGACACTGCGAGAAGGGTTCCGGGCGTGTTGGACGTATTCCTGGGGTGCCGATGCCCGGATGATCTCGCGGCACATGCCTTTGGGGAAGCGGATTCTTTCCCCATCGACGGCTGCTCCCGCGGTGCGAAAGAGTGCCACGGCATCCGGGTCATCCCTGAATTCGATGCCGATCTCTTCAAGCACTGTTTCGGCGTTGTCTTCGACCAGCTTCAGGGTCTCTTCACTTGCCAATTCGTATACGGGGATGCGCCGTGTAATGTAGGGTGGGCCCGCAGGCGGTGGTGCCGAGCGCTGCGCACGCCTGGCTTCTCTAGCACCGCCCCGGCCACTTCTACTTCGACGTGAGTTCATCAAGATCCGGGATTTACCTCGACCAATTCAGAATTGTCCCGGCTCGGCCAAGGTATATCTGACCACCGTGCGACAAAACCATAGTGTTGAGCGCCAACGGCGTGGACGGAGGCGTTGACAGCCCAATACAATACTCTGCCGGCGTTTATAAAGAATCATTCTTACCAACCCCCGCTTTCCTGATTCAACCGGCTGGAGAAGCCGCAGCTACCCGAGGAGCCACCATGAGAAGTCAAGCGCGGGCAGTAGTCATCGGGGGCGGTGTGGTCGGCGTCAGCCCCTTGTACCACCTGGCTAAAAAAGGCTGGGGTGATGTAGTGTTGGTCGAGCGTAAAGAGTTGACGTCAGGGTCAACCTGGCACGCCGCCGGTCTTCTGCCGCTTTTCAATATGAGCTACTCCGTTGGCCAGATACATAAATACTCTGTTTCTTTCTACGGTGAACTGGAGGCGGAAACGGGTCAGGATGTCGGTTTACGGCGGGTCTCAAACATCCGTTTGGCGTGTACAAAAGACCGGATGGACGAATACCGGTTTTATGCCGGGGTCGCAAAAACGATCGGAGTCGACGTCCGTTTTCTAACTCCTGAGGAGGTGCACGAGATCTGGCCACTGTGTGACGTCGAGGGTCTAGTCGGCGCAATACAACATCCAGAAGACGGATACATCCAGCCGGCCGACTTGACTCAGGCGCTGGCCGCAGGTGCCAGGTCCAGGGGTGCAGAGATTTTTCGCAATACCTGTGTCAACGCCCTTGAAAACACGGCTAGCGGGGAGTGGCTGGTTTATACGGATCAAGGCACCATCACCTGCGAACATGTGATCTCGGCAACGGGAAACTTTGCCCGGCAGACGGGCGCAATGGTCGAGCTCGACGTCCCGGTGATACCGGTTCAGCATCAGTTCATCGTCACGGAGCCACATCCGGACATCCTGGCCAGACAGGAAGCTGGTTTGCCTGAAATGGGTGTGTTACGGGAATCTGATGCTTCCTATTATCTGCGTGAAGAAAACGGCGGTCTGCTGCTCGGGCCCTACGAGAACGGGGCACCGTGCTGTTACGTGGACGGGCCTGAAACTGATGCGGAATATGAGTTGTTCGAGAGTGACCTGGAACGGCTGATGCCCCATGTCGAAGCGGCCATGCGCCGTGTGCCTGCTTTCGGTGAGGTGGGCGTGAAGCAGATTTACAACGGGGCAATATGCTATACGCCGGACGGCAGCCCCATCATCGGGCCTGCCTGGGGGCTGAAAAACTTCTGGCTCAACGAGGGGCACAGTTTTGGTATTACGGCAGCCGGCGGTGCTGGCTGGCAGCTTGCAGAATGGATCGTGGACGGCGAACCAACTATCGATATGATGGGTGTCGATCCCCGGCGATTCGGGCCGTATGCAACCAGAGGCTACCTCAAGGAGAAAAATGAAGAGGCCTACCGGAATGTTTTTACGATTCATTACCCAGATGAAGAGCGGTCGGCCGGTAGACCGCTAAAGCGGGCACCATGCTACGAAAGACTGAAAGACCTGGGCGCGGTGTTCGGATCGGTTTATGGCTGGGAACGGCCGAACTGGTTTGCTCCTCCGGGGTACGGCCTAACCGTGGTGGATCTCGACAAGGATGACACACTGACCAATAGAAACCATCCAGCCACTGTCGAGGGCGAGCAACCGGTCGAGAAATGGAGTTTCAGGAGAAGTAATTACTTTGAGTTTGTCGGACAGGAGTGTCTTCACGTCCATGAGAAAGTCGGTCTACTGGACATGTCGGCGTTTGCAAAGTTCCAGGTCTCCGGACCTGGCGCCTTTGAATGGCTGGAGGGTCTTTTTGCCAATCGTGTTCCGCGAAGAGCAGGGCGCATTGGGCTTTGTCATCTACTGACTGCAAGGGGCGGGGTCCGTTCGGAATTCACCGTCTACCGGCTCGGTGAAAATTCCTTCTATTTGGTCTCTGCCGGTGCCTTTGAGCGCCATGACTGGGATTATCTGCAGCGTTATTGCCCGAGAGATGGAACGATCAGCCTGGAGAAAGTGACCGGCCAATATGGAGTCCTGGTCGTCGCCGGCCCTCGGTCCAGGGAGGTGTTACAGGGTCTGACCGACACCGATCTCTCCAATGAGGCTTTCGCCTGGCTGAGTGGCAGGAAGATCAGTCTCGGTACAGCGGGCTGTCATGCGGTCAGAGTTAACTTTGTCGGCGAGTTAGGGTGGGAACTGCACCATCCAATCGAGATGCAGAACTACATCTTTGACCTTCTGAGCGACGCCGGTAAGCCCTTTGAGTTGAAGCCATTCGGTATACGCGCGATGGATTCCCTGCGTCTGGAAAAGTCATACCGCTTGATTCCACGGGAATTGTCTATAGAGTACGCGGCGCTGGAGTCCGGCCTGGATCGTTTCGTAGACCTGGAAAAGAATGAGTTTATCGGCAAGGCAGGTCTAATCGAATGGCGGGCGCGGGGGTTCAACTGGCGGTTTGTCACGATGGAGATTTTCGGTATCGTCGATGCGGATGCCAGAGGTTCGGAGCCTGTCTATCTGGGCGATCGACTGGTCGGGCGCTGTACGTCAGGTGGTTACGGCTGGCGGGTCGCTAAATCCCTCTCACTGGCGATGGTTCACCCGGATGTGAGCGAAATCGGTACAGAACTTGAGGTCCAAATCCTGGGTGAAAATTACCAGGCCAAGGTTATTCCTGAATCACCTTTCGATCCCAGTAATCAGGTCCTTCGGAATTAGATGGTTTCAATGCCCCAGTCGGGGTTTAGATTAAGAGAGGCTGACAGATAATGAAAGTGCTGGTGCCCGTCAAACGGGTCATTGATGCAAACATAAAGGTCCGGGTCAAGTCAGACCAATCCGGTGTTGAACTTAATAATGTCAAGATGGCAATGAACCCGTTCTGCGAGATCGCTGTAGAAGAAGCGATCAGACTAAAGGAATCCGGATCAGTAGAAGAGATCATCGTTGTGGCAGCAGGTCCCGCTCAAAGCCAGGAGACCCTGCGTACGGGTCTTGCTATGGGTGCTGACCGTGCTGTATTGATTGAAACTGAAGAGGCACCGGAACCATTGGCTGTGGCAAAGCTTCTCAAGGCGGTTGTTGATCGGGAAAACCCCGGGCTGGTCATTCTCGGGAAACAGGCGATTGACGGCGATAATAACCAGACAGGGCAGATGCTGGCTGCGCTGCTCGGCTGGTCACTTGGTACATTCGTGTCGAAACTGGCTGTTGAACAGGATGTGGTTAAGGTTACCCGCGAGGTGGACGGCGGTCTGGAAAACCTGGAACTGGTTCCGCCATCTGTGGTAACGGTGGATCTCCGGCTTAATGAGCCAAGGTATGCATCATTGCCCAATATCATGAAGGCTAAGAAGAAGCCACTGGAAAGTCTCAATCCGCAGGAACTCGGAGTCGACATCTCGGCGAGGCTGGAAGTCATCAGCGTCGTAGAGCCGCCCGCACGGAGCGCCGGAGTCAAAGTGGAGAGCGCGGCTGAGTTGGTTGATAAACTGAGAAATGAAGCAAAGGTGATCTGAAATGGCAATTCTCGTCATTGGTGAGCACGATAACAGTGTGCTGAAACCTTCTACCCTAAACGCGGTGACTGCAGCTGGACAACTGGGTTCGGAGGTCGACCTTCTTGTCGCCGGTTCCGACTGCGGATTGGCTGCCGAACATGCGGCACGGGTTGCTGGTGTCAGCCGGGTTCTGAAGGCAGAGGCGGAGTGCCTGGCCGATGCTCTGGCAGAGAATCTCGTCCCCTTGATAGTGAAATTGGCGGAGGACTATACCCATGTTGTCGCTCCGGCATCAACGTTTGGAAAAAACGTGCTGCCAGGGGCGGCTGCATTGCTGGACGTACAGCAGATCTCAGACATAAGCGCGATTGAAAGTGAAGACACGTTCACCCGGCCGATTTATGCCGGCAATGCGATGGCGACGGTTCGCTCCAAAGATGCTATCAAGCTGATCACGGTACGAACTACAGCCTTCGAGGCAGCGCCAGACGGTGGAAATGCTCCGGTCGAGGAAATCTCTGCAGTTGAAGATGCCGGGTTGTCGAAGTTTACGGGGGAGGAACTTACCCGATCCGAACGGCCGGAATTAACCACCGCGAATATTGTGATTTCAGGTGGGCGAGGCATGCAGAGCGGGGATAACTTTCCGATGCTCGAAGGGATTGCCGACAAGTTGGGCGCCGCTGTTGGGGCCTCCCGTGCAGCTGTAGATGCCGGTTATGTGCCCAATGACTACCAGGTTGGGCAGACCGGCAAAGTGGTCGCTCCCGACCTTTACATCGCCGTGGGAATCTCCGGCGCCATACAGCATCTGGCCGGAATGAAAGACTCAAAAGTGATCGTTGCCATAAACAAGGATGAGGAAGCGCCTATTTTTCAGATCGCAGACTACGGTTGGGTGGCGGACCTTTTTGAGGCAGTTCCTCAACTCGATGAGGCTTTGGACGAGGGCGGTTGAAGCTGATGCATGAGGCCGGGGTCGCCTGAAGGCTCCGGCGTAGGATCAGCAAGCGGTGACCGGCACAGTGCCGGGCACCGCTTTGTCGAAGATCATCGGCCAGCCTGACAATTCCAGCTGTCATAGCGTGCACTTCCCTGTGCGACGGGCCGTTCGACGTCAACGACAGATTCATTATCGGTTTAAAGGCAATATGTATGCTGTGAACGATTTCACCAATCAACAGCCAGGATTCGGTTGAATTAGCCGGCTGATCGTATTCTGGTGTGGAGCGGGATTCCGGCCGAGTCAGTCCATGGCGAGCAGTTGCCGGAGTTCGCCTACTGATTCGACCAAATGGTCCGCATGCCAGTTGTGGAGATTCTCCTCGGGTGCCGTGTATCCCCATGCCACTGCAACGGTCTGACTGCCGGCAGACTTCCCAGCCTGGATATCGCGCAGGTCGTCGCCGGCAAAAAGCGTAGTGCAGGCAGGACTGCCCATGTTTTTACAGGCCTTGAGTACGGGAGCAGGATGGGGCTTGCTGTGTTTCAGGGTGTCACCGCAGATGATGGTCTCCGCTCTCTCGTCCAGTCCCAGCAGTCGCAGAAGCGGATAAGTGAGAAACGAGGGTTTGTTCGTCACAATACCCCAGGGACAGTTTCTAGCTTCGATCTCCTGGAGCAGCGCCTCTATTCCTGGGAACAATCGCGTTTCAACACATAGATGATCTGTGTAATGATCGAGTAGAGCCTGGCGAAGGCGGGGAAAGTCCGGATCAGCGGACGTGATGCCGAAGCCTTCCTTCACGAGCCGACCACTGCCTCCAGCTGCCCAATGACGGGCCTTCTCCAGTCTAGTCTCGGATCTGTTTTCCTCAACAAGAACCGTGTTCAATGCAGCAACCAGATCCGGTGCGGTGTCGGCCAGTGTGCCATCCAGATCAAAGAGAAAACTGCTGAAGGTCCCGGTAGGGGTGGTGATCATGTATTACCTACCACACCCTCTTGAATACGCTTAAAATGCATAATGTAGTTGACGTCTACACCGCTTCCGAGCGTGTAGACTGCTGCCAGTGGGTTGTAGTGCAACCCGATCATTCCAGCGGTGACCAGCCCAGCTTTTCGACACCAGGTCTCCATTTCAGACGGCCGAATAAATTTTGCATAGCGGTGAGTGCCCTTTGGCAGGAGGTTCAGCACATACTCGGCCCCGACGATGGCGAACAGGAAGGATTTGGGGTTACGATTAATCGTCGAGAAGAAGGCGCTCCCTCCGATTTTGAGCATCGAGGCGCACGCCGCGATTGTCTGTGACGGTTCTGGAACATGCTCGAGGAGTTCCATGCAGGTAATGACATCAAAACGGTCGGACGCAT
>CAZEKE010000009.1:0-3264 GCA_964512815.1 uncultured Acidiferrobacteraceae bacterium | reverse complement strand
AAGTACAAACTGTCGGAGAGTGTAAACATCATTGGTTGGGAAAAGTCTTGTCGGATTAATCCCGAAGCACAAGAGAAATCTGATGGTGAAAGGGATACACCGAGTAACTTCAAGGGTCGACTGACTGACAGATGGGTTGTTCAGGCAGCCTAGTCGCGAGCTAAAAGAGTACGGACTGGCACTGGATGGCATTTAAAGTCCTACGGAAGGAAACAATTACGAAATTGCAAAGAGATCCATCCGCGACCAACCAAATCCAGCATTAATGAAGGTAGCTATCTGGGTGAAGAAGAGTTCTGATGAAAATTTCAAACAGCCACAATCCTGTTCGATCACACCAAGAGACACCATACCGACATCAGACAGTGCCTAATACTTTTCAAATAGACCAAAGACCGGCCATGCACTAACGTTCGAACTCAGCCTATCAGTGGGAGGAGTCAGAATTAATGAGTGTATTAGTAGAAGAAAAATAGGAGCGCAAAAATGAGCCGATATTCAACATTAATGAACCGAATTGAGGCTGGAGAGCAAGTCTTTATCGATGGGGCCACGGGTCCCGAGATTGAGCGGCGTGGTGTTCCACAGTTAAAAAATGCCTGGAATGGTGGGGGTGCGCTTAGTCATCCAGAGATACTTCGCGGGGTCCACGAGGACTATATTCGTGCGGGCGCTGATATTGTGATATCCAACACATTTGCAACTTTGAAGAGCGCTTTGCAGGACGCAGGACTGGAAAAAGATTTCGATGCCTATAATCGTCGTGGAGTGGAATTAGCATGTGAAGCCCGATCGGTTCTTGGTGCTGATGCTGTTGTTGTCGCTGGAGGTGTTAGTCATTGGTCTTGGTCGGGTAATCATCCGACATTGGAGGAGTTACGCGACAACGCAACCGACCAAGCAGCCATTATGAAAGAAGCTGGCGCTGACCTTATTATGCTGGAGATGATGGCTAAGATAGAGCCTATGCTCGCAGTGCTCGATGGTGTGGAGGGTTGCGGGCTTCCGGTATGGGTGGGCCTAAGCTGCAAGCTTGATTGCAATGGTATTCCTCGGCTTTACGATGGACAAGCGCTATCCGATGCGATCGATGTATTAAAGGGCCGAAACGTTCCGTTAATGAGCATAATGCACACTGAGGTCTCCTATGTTGATGCGTGTCTAGATGTCGTTGAAGAATTGTGGGTAGGCCCAGTGGGTGTTTATGCCCATTCCGGTAACTACATTGATGGTAAGTGGATATTCAATAGTGTGATTAGCCCGACCGACTATGCCGTGGCTGCTGAAGGATGGTGTAATCGCGGCGTGCGAGTCATTGGTGGTTGCTGTGGAGTAGGACCCACCCATATTCGCGCTCTAACAGCCAAGAAGTAGGTAGCTAGGCGCTAATAATCTCCATCCAAGACTCTCCACGAAATTTTCTGCTCTTAAATCTTTGTAGCGCATCAGCAGCATTCTTCATACATGTTGCGGCGGTGGGTTTGAAGCTGAAACTGATTGACACAACGTCCCGATGAGACGCCTTCTAATAATGATGGCACTCTCCCTCATTCTCTTGGCCACACCCCTTTCGAGTTGGTCAGATCAATCCGAGGGCTCGTGGATCGAACCTATTACTGGTATCAAGCTCCTTCACATCCCCGGCGGTTCCTGGTATCACAAACCGCGATGGGCACGTGCAGCGCATCGCAGATTCAGCAGACCGATTTATCGCGTGTTTTTCTACCGCTTTCGCCTTGTCCGGGACCGACCCGATCTCCCCATTAAATCCTGTGCTTTTAAATGCGTATAAGGCATCAGAATTCTCTTATCTTTTTGTTCTGTAACGGTTGTGACTCCCAACATGTTCAGTCTTTTTTTCAAACTGACTGTATCTCTATTTTTGGTAACCGCTTTCCACTGTGACAGAGCCACATTTCAAAGCCCCCCGAAAATAGACATCGTCCTATCTATTCCCTTTTATTCGCCACCATCAATCGTTGCCTCTATCGGCTCTGGTTACGATGACTGCACCAATCAGTGAAATGAAAGCAGTAACAAGCACACCAGTAAATATCGTAGTTGTCCAGGCGACCCAAAGAGCTAAGGGGGTAATCATCAAAACCAGTCCAAAAACAATTAGCAGAATGTTTGATGTTGTGCTCATCTCAATTCATCGTTTCCAGTTTTTCTCCTGACAATAACCCGCTCGTCGCTGGTTTCAGTATGGCTTCTTTGTATTGTTCTGTTTTATGTGACTTACCGAGTGATTGTTAATAATTATTAGAGTTACTTCAATTTGTCATAATTCCCTCCAAAACCCTGTGTTGACGTTACCATCATTACAGGGCGTGGCCGTGGCTTTTATCGATTCCACCAGGCGAGGTCGGAGAACGGGCGCAGGTCGATCTCGTAGGTCCAGGCGGAGCGGTGTTGCTGGGCGATGTGATAGTACGTATCCGCGATCTTGGCCGGGAGCAGCAAGCCGTCGTGCTCCATACCGCGGGTCTCACGCAGCTCTTGAAACTTCTCCGGGCCGAGCATCTTGCCGAGCGTGTCGGGGGCATCGACCATGCCGTCGATGAGGATGTGGGCGACGTGGATTCCCTTGGGTGCGAACTCCGCGTTAAGGCTCTGGCACAGCATCCGCCGTCCTCCCATCGCCGCGGCATGCGAATGCTGCCCACGGTTGCCGCGGAATGCGGCAGTGGAGGAGGTCACTAGGATGGTTCCGCGGCCTCGCGCCTCCATCAAGGGGCACACAGTCGATGCGAGTCGAAACAACGCGAAGGTCGCGAGCCGCCAGCCGATTTCGAATTGCTTATACGTCGTTTCCTCCAGCGAGTGGTCTCCGATCTGAGCGCCGAGATTGAACACCGCAACCTCGATCGGTCCGATATCGGCCTCGATTGACGCAATA
Source organism: uncultured Acidiferrobacteraceae bacterium (assembly GCA_964512815.1). Taxonomy (GTDB): domain Bacteria; phylum Pseudomonadota; class Gammaproteobacteria; order Arenicellales; family UBA868; genus UBA9619. Next base: position 365 of record CAZEKE010000009.1, on the reverse strand, counting down.
CGTTCCTCCAGGCTGTCGGCCTTGACCACATTGAGTAGGAATCCCGAGGCAGAGCCGCCGTCACTTTCGATTTCCTCGACGAGCTGTTTCAATCCGTCCGCATTGGTGCGGCGGCAGAGCACTATGTGATAGCCCGCTTGCGCGAAGCGTTTTCCGACGTGGCCGCCGATCCCAGCGCCAGCGCCTATGATGAGACAGACCGGTTTCATCTTGGGTCAACTCCTGGTTTCACGTTCTGTAATCCGTTTGGTCAATGGGGCGTATACTACATGAGGGTTAATGGGAAGGTTATGAAAACGCGGGAGATCCTGCGGAGCGTTAGTCTTCAGTCGACTGAAAACTTATTATCGGGGATTGCCTGTATT
>CAZEKE010000008.1:0-7700 GCA_964512815.1 uncultured Acidiferrobacteraceae bacterium | reverse complement strand
CCAGGTGGTGCGATACCGTACCGGCGAAAGCGACCAGTTCGCTGTCCACGAAGACCGGCGAGAAGATGAAAACGTCCTGGAGGTGCTGGCCGCCCCCGTAAGGATCATTGTTGATGTAGAAATCCCCTTCACGCAGCGCATCGGGGGGAACCACGTCTGCACAGGCCCTGAAAATATCGGACATCGGGCCCAACTGCATGGGAATCAGTTCAGCCTGGGCGATGACACGGCCGTCCCGGTCGAACAGCGCCGCCGATGCATCCTGGGCTTCGCGCACAATATTGGAATAGGAGGAACGGATCAGCTTGACACCCATCTCTTTCCCCGTGGCCATCAGCGCCTGACTGATCACCGCATGTTCGACAGGGTCCAACGGGGTACCGGGCAGCCCTTTGCTCTTGATGGCATCGGTTTCTGGCATGTTCTTAAGTCCTTGTCATAATCGTGTTGTGGTGCGCATCGCGCACTGCCTGCCAGCCCTGGGGCAGGAACAGGGTTGAGGTCGGGTCTTCCAGCAGCGCCGGACCGGCTATAGCTGCATCCGTCGCCAGGCTCCCGTGACCTACCAGGCGTCCCTTTTGCCAACCCCGGTTGATGTACAGATCGATGTCCCTGCTGGCGCGGGCCTCCGAGCTGTCTTCCGAGAGGACCGGCACCTGGTCCACCGGCAAGGTCATACCCAGCCGGAAAGACACCAGTTCAATCGGCTTACCGCTGGCACCGCCGAAGAAAAACACCTTGTGATGTTCTTCCTGGAAACGCGCCCGGATGTCGGCCTCGCTCAGTGTCTCCAGACTAGCCAGATCAAATGAGACGGGCACCTCGAAGGCCTGGCCGACAAAACGCATGTCGGCTACAAAATCGAAAACCGGCTCACCTCGGAGTTTCAGCGCCTTGAACTTTTCCAGCGCGTCAGCCCGCATCGCCGCGCAGGTCTCACGCACCACGTCAGGCGCCAGGTCATCGACCACCACCCGGCGGGTCAGACTGGAGAACTGGGTGAAGTCACTTGCGATCAGGCCGAATGCGGAGACCACACCGGCACTGGGCGGCACAACCACCTCGCTGACACCAAGATCGGATGCGACGCTGGCCGCATGCAGCGGGCCGGCCCCGCCAAACGGCACCAGCACATAATCCCGGGGGTCAAAACCACGCTCGGTCGAGATCAGCTGGATTGCCCGCACCACATTGGCGTTGGCGAGCTGAATCGCACTGTCTGCCGCATCTTCAAGACTCATCCCCAGCAGCTCAGCGACCGGCTGAAGTGCCGTACGTGAACGGTCGGCAAAAATCTCCATCCGCCCGCCGAGAAACGCTTCGGGCCGGACAGTATTTCGAATTACGTGGGCATCAGTCAGGGTGGGCCGCTCACCGCCCCGACCGTAACAGGCGGGACCTGGGTCCGCGCCACTGGAGTGTGGCCCAATCCTCAGCATCCCGCCGTCGTCTACCCAGACCACTGATCCGCCGCCGGCACCGATGGTATGGATATCAATCAGGGGGATCCGAATGGGCAGGCCGTCGATACTGTACTCCTGAGTCAACTGCGCCTTGCCTTTTGTGACCATGCAGACATCGGTAGACGTTCCACCCATATCGAAGGTGATCAGATTCTGGTAGCCGGAGCGCTCAGCCTGGCGGGTGGCACCGATCACACCCGCGGCAGGCCCTGACAAAAGGGCTGTGACGGCATTGGACTGCATAGCTTCAGCCGGCAGACGTCCTCCGTTTGACTGCATGACGGAAAACCGGCCGGTGAATCCCTCGCCTTCCAGCCGCTTCACGAAGCGGTCGATGTAACGCTCCACCACCGGTTGCACATAGGCCGACAGTGCAGTCGTCGATGCCCGTTCGAATTCCCGAAACTCCCGGGTCACTCGGGATGACAGCGAGACCCGCAACTCCGGCAGCTCGGCGGCCAAAAGGTCCGCCAAAGCTTCTTCGTGTGCGGGATTGACATACGCATTGAGCAGGCACACCGCGACCGCCTGGTAGCCACCCGAGTGCAGCGCCGGCACGAGTTCTCGTCTGACCCGGTCGCGGTCAAGGACGCTCTGGATGCTGCCGTCCGCCCGTATACGCTCACTGACTTCATAGCACGCAGCCCGGGCCACCACAGGTTCTGGTTTGACATATTCAAGGTCGTAGATACGGCTGCGCCCGTGCCGTTGAAGGCGCAGAATGTCGCGAAATCCCCGGGTGGTTACAAATGCGGTGGCAAAACCCTTGCGCTCGAGCACCGCGTTGGTAGCGACGGTCGAACCGTGGCTCAGGTCTTCGATCGACGGAATCGGAATCCGGCTCTGAAGCAGGGCGTCGAAGGCGCCCTCATCGGGCTGCAGCGGCACCGAAGGAACCTTGGTCACGGTGATGCCGTTCTCGCCGATGGCGACCAGATCCGTAAAGGTACCGCCCACTTCCACACCCAATCGCATAAAACCCCCACCGCTCATCCGGTTCTCTGTCCGATTCAGGCAGAACGGCCCGATCAAGCCGGACCGATGGACTCAACCCGCAACGATCTGCAGGGTATCTATTTCACATCACACTGCCTAGATTTGCGCTATTGTATTATGTGAATCTCAAACACAGGAGAACCTGACATGTCACTGACCCAGGCACCCGGCAAACCGCCGGCAACTTTCCTGAACTACCCCCTGGAACTCGACCTCGACAACCTCCAGGCCGATATCGCGATACTCGGCATTCCCTATGGCCTGCCCTACCGGCCGGACGAGATGGCCAACGACCAGAGCCGGGCTCCTGACGCCATCCGGCAACTGTCTCACCATCCCGCCTATACCCGCAACCATTACGACTGGGACCTCGGCGGCCCGCTGCTCGATGACCGGGACATCAAGGTGGTCGACTGCGGCAACGTCACTGCGAAGCTCAGCGACCTGCAAGAACATTACCGACGCGCCGAAAGTGCAGCCCGCAAGATCTTTGATTCAGGGGCCACGCTGATCACGCTGGGCGGCGACCACGGAATTCCGATTCCGGTCATGCGAGCCCTCGAGCGAGACCAGACCATCACCCTGGTGCTTGTCGATGCCCACCTGGACTGGCGCCACGACGTCAACGGCGTGACCGAAGGCTACTCCAGTCCGATACGGCGGGCGTCCGAGATGGACTGGTTCGGTCCGATCGTCCAGATCGGTATCCGCGGCATTGGCAGTGCGAGAACCGCAGAAGTCGAGGATGCCCGCAGCTACGGGGCCGATATCATCACCGCCTACGAGATGCACGACATGGGCATGCGGGCAGTGCTGGACCGGATTCCAGATGGAGGACCGTACTACCTCACCATCGATGCCGATGGACTCGATCCGACAATCATGCCGGCAGTCATGGCCCGGGTCCCGGGTGGCCTGAACTGGGTGCAGACCTGGCAGCTGATTCACGGGCTGGTCAAAAAGGGCCGGGTTCTTGGCATGGACCTTGTCGAGATTGCACCCACGCATGATCTGGACGGCATGACCCTGGTCCATGCGGACCGGCTCATCTGCAACTTCATCGGCGCCACCGTCCGGGCCGACTATTACAACTAGTCAGCCTCTCTGGTGTTGCAGCACGATCCCCCCGGGAAGCGATTTTTTAGCCAATTACCAGACCGTCTTCATCATGCCGCCATCCACCACCAGGGTCTGACCGGTGATGTAGCTGGCCGCATCGGACAGGAGAAATGCGCCCGCCCGCCCGAACTCATCGACATTACCGAAGCGGCCCCAGGGAATGGCTGCACTGCGCTGGGCGAATTTATCCTCAACGCCGCCCCCGGCGGCCTTGGACTGCACCGTGATGTTGCTGCGCAGTCGATCAGTGTCTATAGAGCCAGGCACCAGATTGTTGACCCGAATCTTCTCCGCAGCCAGCTGCTGGGAAAGGCTCTTGGCCAGACTGACCACACCGGAGCGCATGACGTTCGACAGCAACAGAATATCGATCGGCTCCTTGATCGACGATGAAGTCACGGTGAGTATCGAGCCGCTACCCTGGGCCCGCATCGCCGGCAGCACTGCGCGAATCATGCGTACTGCGCTCATCAGCGTAAGCTCGAAAGCCGCCTGCCAGGCAGCGTCATCGAAATCGTCGAACTGGCCCGGCGGTGGACCGCCTGCATTGACCACCAGCCCATCGACAGTACCAAACGCCTCGAGCGTGTGATTCCGCCAGGCCTCGATGGATGCGGGGTCGCGGGCATCAAACGGTGACGAGATGACCTCGGCACCGGTTTCTTCCCGCAGCGCCGCTGCGGCCTCGTGGATCTTAGGCTCGGTCGGTGCCGCGATCGACACCCGGGCGCCGTCCCCCGCTACCGCACGGGCAATGCCGTGACCCAGTCCGCGGCTCGCCGCCGCGACCATGATGCTCTTGCCTGAAAGTCCCATTTCCATGGTCTGCTCCCGATCACTCTTAACGCACTGTGCTCTTTACCAGCATGACCGGCGGCATTCTACACCGCACTCTACCGGCTGAATTCAGCCTGAACCGTAACGTTCAATATAGGTAGCGTAGGCTTTTTCGAAGCCTGCAAGCTGCTCAGCCGTGTAGGCCGCGTAGTCGATATCAAGTGCCAGATGCTGCTCGGAGACCATGGCCCAGAGCGCTTCGCGTAGATTGGCGGCACAACGCAGGGCATCAAAGCGGCGCCAGTCTGCTTCCGCCGGCTCACCTTCAAGATACGACGCGAGCAAGCGGGCTTCGGCAGAACGTTCAAAACCCGAGATCGCCGCCATGTTCCCCACATCAAACCAGGCATTTCCGAACCCGCCATACTCCCAGTCGATCAGCCACAGCCTGAAACCATCATCAATAAAGTTGGCTGCCAGGAGGTCTGCATGACAAATACAGATGTGCGGATCTCCAGATGCACCTTCGAGTTCGCCGGCGATGACTGAAAACCGGGCCAGAGCCCCGTTATCCGGATCGGGTCCCTGACCGAGCAAATGGACATAGTCGCGAAGGACATGAAAAACCCAGAACAGATAACCCGGTCCACGCACCACTCGTTGGAGTTCACGGTGACAGCGCTTGACCAGCGCAACCGCTTTATCGATGTTGGCCTCAAGATCAGCCGGACCGTAGGTCAAACCCTCGACAAAATCAAAGATCATCACTCCATCCTGCGCCCAGTGCATGCGAGGAGAGATCTCAAGCTCGGCGGCTGCGCGGCTGAGCTCGGCTTCGCGGCTGCGAATCACGTGATGAACAGCAATGTCATGCCCATAACGGGCGACGTAGGTCCCGGACCGGTCCTTAGCCACAAAACTCTGATTACTCAGGCCGCCAGACAACGGCTCAAGCGTGACTGGGCCGGACCAGAACGGGAGCGCCGCAATTTTGGATTCGACTTCCAAAAGGGTTCTGCCTGTTCGTTGTCGAGACCGACAGTTTACCTTGGCGTTCAGGCCCGCATCCGGTCGCCGGCCCTGTCGTACAGTGCAGCAAGGGAGATTTTCGCCGGAAGCCGGGTACCGGCAACGTCCAGCGCATAACGTCCAGCAAGCAGAAAATCCTTATCGACACCCGCCGCGTTGCGGACGTAGCCCAGCCCCAGCGGCTGGCCGATAGTGTGACCGTAGCCGCCACTGGTGATCCACCCGCAGACCTGGTCGTCCCGGTAGATGGTTTCACCGCCCAACAGCGGGGTGTCCCCCTCCACAGTGAAGCTCGCAAGTCGCTTGCCCAGCGGCTTTTCCCGCAAGTTGACCAGTGCCTCGCGGCCGATAAAGTCCGCTTTGCCGAAAGCCACTGCAAAACCGAGACCCGCCTCTAGCGGGGTGTCGTCAGGGCCTAGTTCCGCACCCCAACTGCAGAACTGTTTCTCCAGCCGCAGTGAGTCGATGGCCCGGTAACCCGCATTCACCAGACCCTGCTCCCGGCCCTCAGCCTGCAGTGCATCGAAGACCGTCAGCATATATTCAGTGGGTACGTGCAGTTCGAAACCGAGTTCACCTACGAAGCTCAGCCGCATTACCCTGACTGGTGCTCCCGCTACCATGATTTCCCGAACCATACGATGAGAGAATGCCTCCCGGGCCAGATCGTCCTCGGCAAGTGTCTGCAGGATCGACCGGGACCGCGGGCCCATCAGACCCAGCACACCGTATGCGGAAGTCACATCGACAAGCGCAACGTTGTCCGACGCCTTCATGTTACGCCGAACATGTTGGCTGTCGTGGACGGCCATGGCTGTTCCGGAAACCAGGTAATACTCGGAGGTCGACAGTCGTGCAACCGTCAGGTCACACTCGACACCCCCGGCGTCATTGAGCATTTGGGTGTAGACCACTCTACCGGGCGCCACAGCGACGTCGGCAGCACAAAGCCGCTGCAGCACTGATTCGGCGCCGTCCCCTGAAATCAGCAGTTTGACAAAGCTCGACTGGTCGAAGAGCGCCGCCGCCTCCCGGCATGCTGTGTGCTCCGCGGCCACGTGGTCGTGCCAGTTGGCACGTCCAAAGGTATGGTGGTCGATCGGAGTCACGCCCGGCGGGGCAAACCAGTTGGCCCGTTCCCAACCAGATTTGCTGCCGAAGCACGCGCCGGAATCCTTGAGCCGGTCATACAGCGGGCTTCGGCGCAGCGGCCGCCCGGCATCGGACTCGTGGTGCGGCCAGTGCATCGCATAATGGCGCCCCTGCCCTTCCAAAACGCGTTTCTTCAAGCCTCGGTCGGAGCGGTACAGCGTACTGAAGCGCCGTATGTCGACCGACCACAAATCGTACGGCGCCTGTCTCTCGGCAATCCAGTGCGCCAGCGCCATGCCAGCCCCGCCACCGGCCGCGATACCCATGCCGTTGAAACCTGTTGCAGTATAAAGGCCCCGCACCTCGGGGACTTCACCCATGATGAAATGGGTGTCTTCCGTAAATGACTCGAGCGCGGTGAACCAGCGCTTGATGCCAACGGTCTCGAGCTGCGGAAAACGCTCGATCATACCGGGCATGAACTGCGCAAAGTGCTCGGTCTTCTCAGGAAACAAGCGATAAGGCGGGTCGTTGGCCCGCGGCACACTGTCATAGGGCAGAGGATTAAACTCGTAACCGCCTGCAGCCAGTCCGCCGACCTCCTCACGAAAATAACTCAAGTGATCGGGGTCGCGAACCCCGGGCATGTCTGGCTGGATACCATCAATGGGTTCGGTGACCATGTATTGGTGGAACGAGGGCATCAGTGGAATGCTGGCTTCAGCCAGCCGTGCGATCTCCCGGGACCAGAGGCCCGCACAGATCGCAACGCTCTCACACTCGATCAGTCCACCGGCAAACTCCACTCCGGTCACTTCGCCGTTCCGGCAGCGAATGCCGGTGACCGCCACATTCTGGACAATCTGAACACCACCCTGACGCGCACCCCGGGCGAGCGCCTGGGTCAGATCGGAGGGATTGACGTTGCCATCCGAGGGCACGTAAAGTGCGCTGTCAATTCCGTCCACGGACTTCACTGGGCACAGCCGGGCTATTTCGGCGGGACCGAGAATCTCGGCCTCCAGGCCGAACGATCGGGCACTCGCGGCCTGGCGCTCAATCTCGATGCGCCGGTCGGGGGTGCAGCAAAGACGCAGAGAGCCGTTGGCCCGCCAGCCGGTTGCCATACCGGTCTGCGATTCCAGGCCCTCGTAGAGTTCGACCGAATAACGCAGCAGCCTTGTAATGTTGGCGCTGGCACGCAGCTGACCCACCATGCCGGCA
>CAZEKE010000007.1:0-9708 GCA_964512815.1 uncultured Acidiferrobacteraceae bacterium | reverse complement strand
CGTGGTCAGGTATTGGCGCAGCCTGGTTCGATCACGCCGCACACGCATTTTGAGGCTGAGGTTTATGTGTTGTCGAAGGATGAGGGTGGACGTCACACGCCATTTTTTCAGGGTTACCGGCCGCAGTTTTATTTTCGGACGACGGATGTGACTGGGCAGTGTGAATTACCGGAGAGTGTTGAGATGGTGATGCCTGGTGACAATGTGAATTTGAAGGGCAAGTTGATTGTGCCTATTGCGATGGAGGAAGGGCTTCGGTTCGCGATCCGTGAAGGTGGTCGCACTGTTGGTGCCGGTGTCGTCACCAAAATTTTTGAGTAGTCGGATCAGCAGCACAATCTAAGTCAACGGGAAATTCAAATGGCGGTCAGTGTCAATAACCAGAAAATAAGGATACGCCTGAAAGCGTTCGATCATAAGATAATCGACCGCTCGGCAAGCGAGATCATTGATACGGCCCGTCGTACCGGCGCAATTGTCCGTGGGCCCATCCCCCTGCCTACTCGCAGGGAACGCTATGACCTCCTACGCTCTCCACACAAGTACAAGACTTCACGGGACCAACTTGAGATCCGTGTGCATAAACGGATATTGGATATTGTGGAACCGACCGACAAGACGGTAGATGCGCTAATGAAACTTGATCTTGCGGCCGGTGTGGATGTCGAGATCAAACTGAGTTGAAAACAGTCAAATCATCAGGATAGAGAAAGATTATGTCACTTGGGGTGGTTGGACAAAAAATCGGTATGACGAGGGTTTTTGACGACCAGGGCGTCTCCACGCCCGTCACGGTCGTGCTTGTCGAAGCGAACCGTGTCACCCAGGTCAAGACTGAAGAGACGGATGGTTACAGTGCGCTTCAGGTTACCGTTGGGACCCGTCGGGCAGGCAGGGTCAGTGCTCCTCAAAAAGGACACTTCGCCAAGGCCGGCACGGAACCGGGCCGCGGCTTGTGGGAGTTTACGGTCGATGCAGACACGGCGTCCCAGTACGAACCAGGCGCTGCGGTGTCTGTGGAACTGTTCGAGGCCGGACAGAAGGTTGATGTTTCTGGCACCACCATCGGCCGCGGATTTGCCGGTGTGATGCGCCGCTACGGATTCGGCGGCGGGCGGGCAACACACGGTAATTCAAAAGCCCATCGGAAACCGGGTTCAATCGGGCAGAACCAGGATCCCGGGAGGGTTTTCAAAGGCAAGAAGATGGCTGGTCATATGGGGCACGCAGGCAGTACCCAGCAGAACCTCGAGATCGTCCGAATCGACCCGGGAAAGAACCTGGTCCTGATTCGAGGCGCTATTCCCGGCCCCAAGGGTTTTGACGTTGTCATCAGGCCGTCTGTTAAATCGCGGTCAAACGCAGCCAACTGAGCTCAGAGTATCGCCAGTGGAAATTCCAGTGTTCAAACTTGACGGTAGTCGTGAACAGCTTGAAGTGTCTGACTTGGTATTCAGTGCTGACTTCAAAGAGCCGGTTGTCCATCAGGTGGTCACAGCCTACCTGTCCGCAGGACGGTCTGGCACCAGTTCGCAGAAAAACCGTTCTGCGGTAAGTGGTGGCGGTGCTAAGCCATGGCGTCAAAAGGGCACCGGCCGGGCAAGGGCCGGCACCAGCCGCAGTCCGATCTGGCGGGGTGGTGGGCGTGCCTTTCCCGCTTCTGCCCGAAGTTACGCACAGAAAGTCAACCGAAAAATGTACAGGGCAGCGCTACGGTCGATCCTATCGGAGTTGGTACGCCAGGACCGGCTACGGGTTTGTAATGACATACAGGTCACCGAGCCAAGGACCCGCCGTATGAAAGCGGTTCTTGGTCAACTCGGTATTGCCGGCCGGGCGCTTCTGGTCACCGCGGATTACGACCAGAACGTGACGCTCGCTGCTCGGAACCTCGTCGACGTTGAAGTGTTGGAAGCCGGAAGGCTCGATCCGGTAAGCCTGGTGGGCAGCGAAGCGGTGTACTTTACAACTGACGCACTGCGTAAAGTCGAGGCAGGTCTACAGTGAATCAGGAACGTCTGCATCAGATGATACGGCGGCCGGTGATCTCTGAGAAGAGCACGATTGCCGCAGATTCCATGCATCAGGTCATTTTTGAGGTGCTGAATGATGCGACCAAGAGCGAGATAAAAGAGGCCGTGGAAACCCTGTTCGATGTAACAGTCCAGAGAGTACGGGTGGTGAATGTTCGCGGAAAGATCAAGCGTTTCGGCCGTACACCCGGCAAGCGAAAGAACTGGAAGAAAGCCTATGTCCGACTGGCCGAGGGCGACGACATCGACTTTCTGGGCAGTGGGGCCTGACGGCAGACACCAGACACCAGCAGGATATCGATATGGCAGTGGTCAAGCAAAAACCCACCTCACCCGGCCGAAGGGGAATGGTCAAGGTCGTCACTCCCGGGCTGCATAAGGGGCGTCCTCACAGTGCTCTGGTGGAGTCAAAGAATTCGATTAGTGGTCGAAATAACGCCGGTCGGATCACGGTGCGTCACCGCGGTGGTGGCCACAAACGGCATTACCGGATCATTGATTTCAAAAGAAATAAGGACAACGTGCCCGCGAGAATCGAGCGGATCGAATACGATCCCAACCGAAGCGCTCATATTGCACTGTTGCTATATGGCGATGGTGAGCGTCGTTATATTATCGCACCCCGAAATTGCGGCATTGGTGACCGGATTGAATCGGGACCGGAGGCAACTATCCGCCCCGGCAATTCACTGCCTTTGCGAACCATTCCGGTGGGCACGGTCGTCCATTGTGTGGAACTTAAACCAGGCAAGGGCGCACAACTTGCACGCTCGGCAGGGTCCTCGATCCAGTATCTGGGCCGCGAAGGCAACTATGGGCTGATGCGACTGCGCTCTGGGGAAATGCGCCGAGTGCACCTGGACTGCCGAGCAACCATTGGGGAGGTCGGTAACACGGAAAATTCGCTGCGCAAACTCGGCAAAGCGGGAGCCAAGCGGTGGCGGGGCATACGGCCGACGGTCCGCGGTGTTGCAATGAATCCTGTTGATCATCCACATGGCGGTGGCGAGGGCCGTACATCTGGTGGCCGGCATCCCGTCACACCCTGGGGTGTACCAACCAAAGGTTATAGAACACGAAACAACAAGCGTACTGTATCGATGATTATTCGTAGACGGAAGAAATAGCCATGCCCCGTTCAGTCAGAAAAGGGCCTTTTGTAGACCATCACCTGTGGGCCAAGGTGCTCCGGGCCAAAGAAGAGAGCTCGAGAAGGCCGGTCAAAACGTGGTCCAGGCGGTCGGTCATTACGCCTGAATTTGTAGGTCTGACGATCGCGATTCACAACGGAAGGCAGCATGTGCCGCTGCTGATTACCGAAAACATGGTCGGCCACAAACTGGGCGAGTTTGCTGCGACGCGGACGTTCCGTGGTCATGCCGCAGACCGGAAAGTGAAGTAGGCACGAGAGGATAGGGTCGATGGAAGCCAGGGCTGTTGCCAAGTATGTACGGGTCTCACCACAGAAATGCCGCCTGGTTGCAGATCAGGTACGGAGACTATCGGTCGGTAAGGCACTAGAACTGCTTCAGTTCAGTCCTAGAAAAGCCGCAGCGCCAATTCGCAAAACACTCGAATCGGCCATCGCGAATGCCGAGCATAACCAGGGCCTGGATATCGATGAACTGCGGGTCGATACGATCACGGTCGATGAAGGACCGGTCATGAAGCGCTGGCGCCCACGGGCTAAGGGTCGGGCGACGCCAATCATCAAGAAAACCAGCCACATCACCGTCAGCGTCAGCGACGAACAGGGAGGGAGAGGCTGATGGGCCAGAAAATTCATCCAAACGGGTTCCGCCTCGGTGTCATCCGGGACTGGGACGGAAAGTGGTTTGCTAATCGGCGCAACTACGCCAAGAACCTCGTGGCCGATCAGAAAATCCGTGGGTTTCTGCGGCGTCAGTTGGTCAATGCGGCCGTCAGCAGGATTGAGCTGGTCCGGGCTGGTGAGAATCTCAATATTACGATCCACACCGGCCGGCCGGGAATCGTGATTGGCAAGAAGGGCGAAGACATCGAAAAGCTCCGGCGGAAGGTGCTGGAGATGAACAACCAGGTGCCTGTTCAGATCGCGGTTGAGGAAATCCGTAAGCCGGAACTGGACGCCAGACTGGTGGCAGAAAATGTATGCCAGCAGCTGGAGAAACGGATCATGTTTCGGCGTGCCATGAGGCGTGCTGTACAAAGCGCCATGCGGCTAGGCGCCAAAGGCGTGAAGGTCATGATTGCCGGTCGACTGAATGGGGCGGAGATTGCACGTACAGAATGGTATCGGGAAGGGAGAGTTCCTCTGCACACCCTCCGGGCGGACGTGGATTACGGATTTGCCGAGGCCCATACCACCTATGGTGTGATAGGCGTGAAGGTCTGGGTGTTCAAAGGCGAAGTGATGCCTGGCGAGGCGGAAAACGAAGTTGCCGCGACGGCCCAACCTGGCGCCTCCATCTGAGAGGTAGACAAATATGCTGCAGCCAAAACGTACCAAATTCAGGAAACAGCAGAAAGGTCGTAACAGGGGTCTGGCCGAGCGCGGAAACAGGGTTAATTTCGGTGACTACGGTCTTAAGTCGGTGGGCCGAGGCCGTTTGACTGCGAGACAGATCGAGGCTGCACGGCGGGCGATCAACCGCTACGTAAAGCGCGGCGGTCGGGTGTGGATTAGGGTGTTTCCCGACAAGCCGGTTTCAAAAAAACCGCTGGAAGTTCGTATGGGTAAAGGAAAAGGCAACCCCGAGTATTGGGTTGCGCTCGTACAACCCGGGACGGTGCTCTATGAAATACAGGGTGTCGATGAAATGGCTGCGCGTGAGGCCTTTCGCCTGGCCAGTGCCAAACTTCCTGTTGCAACCACATTTGTAAGAAGACAGGCAGCTTGATATGGCCAGCAGGAAATTTAACGAAATGGGCGCGAGCGAACTCAAGAGTGAGTTGCTGGACCTGCGCAAGGAACAGTTCAACCTGCGGATGCAGAACTCAACGGGTCAGATAACTAACCCGGCTCGCTTTAAGGTTGTTCGCAGAGAAATCGCCAGGATCAAGACCCGAATGAACGAGATCGAAAGGACCGCGGCATGAGCGACGAGAATTCGAATCAGGCAGTTAAACGACGGTCGCTTCAGGGCAGCGTCCTCAGTGCCCGCATGGACAAGACCATCACGGTTCAGGTTGTGCGGCAGATGAAGCACCCACTTTACAAGAAATACATCCGTCGCTCGACGAAATTACACGCTCATGACGAGCAGAATGAATGCAACGAAGGTGATAAAGTGATTATTGAAGAGGGCCGTCCGCTGTCCAAAAACAAATCCTGGCGTCTGGTCAGGGTGCTGGGTCCCACCGAGTAGGGAGGCTGCTGAAAGATGATACAGGTCGAGACGATGCTGGATGTCGCCGATAACAGCGGCGCTCGCAGGGTTCAGTGTATCAAGGTGCTCGGTGGCTCGAAGCGGCGTTATGCAGGGGTGGGCGACATCATAAAGATCAGCATCAAGGAGGCCATACCGAATAGCCGCGTCAGGAAGGGTGAACTGTTTAACGCGGTAGTGGTTCGTACCCGACACGGGGTGCGTAGGCCTGATGGGTCCTTAGTCCGATTTGACCGTAACGCTGCGGTGCTGCTCAATCCTCAGAACCAACCCATAGGAACCCGGATATTCGGTCCGGTCACCCGTGAACTGAGATCTGAACGGTTTATGAGGATCATTTCCCTGGCGCCCGAGGTCCTTTGAGAACGGAATATGAGAAGAATCAGGAAAGGAGATGACGTAATTGTTCTTGCTGGGCGCGACAAGGGCAAGCGTGGGACCGTGCTGCGGGTGATCAAAGGCGAGCATGTACTAGTCGACAACGTGAATGTGATTAAAAAACACGTTAGGCCAAATCCGAACAAGGGCGAGACAGGTGGAATCATCGAACGTGAAGCGCCTGTGCGAATTTCCAATGTCGCCCTGTACAACTCCAATACCAAAAAAGCAGACCGCAGCGGAATAAAAGTTCTGGAAGATGGGCAGAAAGTACGCGTGTTCATGTCAGACGGAGAGGTTGTTGACGTTACCTGATACTGAGGCGGAATATCCTATGACCAGACTTGAAGAACTCTATAAAAACGAACTGGTGCCGTCCTTGATGGCAAAGTTCTCTTATAAAAGCGTGATGCAGGTTCCCAAGATCACTAAGATCACCCTCAATATGGGAGTGGGAGAGGCGCTGGTCAATAAGAATGCACTGGAATCAGCCGCAGCAGACCTTACCCGGATATCCGGACAGAAGCCGGTGGTGACCAAGGCCCGCAAGTCAGTCGCAAATTTCAAGGTGCGTGAAGGCTGGTCTATCGGTTGCAAGGTGACTCTGCGGCGGGACCGGATGTACGAGTTTCTCGACCGCCTGATTTCGGTAGCGTTTCCCCGTTCCCGTGACTTTAGGGGTCTTTCTCCCCGTTCATTTGACGGGCGGGGTAACTACAGCCTTGGATTCAAGGAACAGATCGTTTTCCCCGAGATCGACTACGACAAAGTGGATGCGATCAGGGGTCTCGATGTAACCATTACAACCTCTGCCCGCTCAGACGAAGAGAGCGAGGCGCTATTGCGGGGATTTAATTTCCCGCTTCGGAAATAAGGACCGGTAATCAGATGGCGAAGAAATCGATGGTGGCGCGTGAGGTCAAACGGCGACAACTGGTTGAGCAGTTCAAGGACCAGCGCGAACAACTGAAACAGCAGTTGTTGGACCAGGATCTCTCATATGATGAACGCTGGCAGGCCATGCTTGATCTGCAGAAGTTGCCGAGGGACTCCTCACGAAGCCGTAAGCGAAACAGATGTGCGTTGACAGGCCGGCCAAGAGGATTTTTTCGCCGCTTTGGGCTTGCCAGAAATGCCCTGCGCGAAGTGGTTATGCGGGGTGAAGCACCCGGCGTCGTCAAGTCAAG
This sequence comes from uncultured Acidiferrobacteraceae bacterium, assembly GCA_964512815.1. Classification (GTDB taxonomy): domain Bacteria; phylum Pseudomonadota; class Gammaproteobacteria; order Arenicellales; family UBA868; genus UBA9619. The sequence continues at coordinate 2,742 of CAZEKE010000007.1, read as the reverse complement.
CTGGTAGACAGAAAGAGGAACCCAGACCCTATGAGTATGTCAGACCCCATCGCAGATATGTTGACTCGCATACGCAACGGACTGGCCAGAGACAAGGTCAGCGTAAGTATGCCCTCGTCCGGTGTCAAGGAAGCAATCGCCGCGGTCCTGAAAGATGAAGGTTTCATCAATGGGTTTCAGGTAACTGCCGATGGCCAGAAGAAAGAGCTGTCAATCGAGCTTCGTTACCATCAAGGAGAACCAGTGATAGAAGAGATGGCCCGGATCAGCCGGCCCGGGAGAAGGCAGTATTGCAGTGCTGTAGATATGCCCAGTGTCAATGGAGGCTTGGGCGTGGTGATGATATCTACCTCCAAAGGCATTATGAGCGATCGTCTGGCAAGGCGTCAGGGGATCGGCGGTGAAGTGATCTGTTCGGTATTCTGATTTTGACTGTAAGTAACCGGAGCAAAACATGTCCCGTATAGCAAAAAATCCGATCAGTGTGCCGAAAGGCGTAGAGGTCGCGCTTGAGGGACGGTCGGTTAGGGTAAAGGGTCCAAACGGGAATCTTAATCTGACGCTGTACCCCAACCTCGAGATCCATCACGAAGACGATACCTTGCGGGTTGAGTTCTCCAGGGACATCGACCGGGCGATGGCGGGTACCACGCGATCACTGCTTGGCAATATGATCACCGGTGTCACGGAAGGTTTCCAGAAGTCACTGACTATTGTCGGTGTCGGTTATCGGGCGCAGGCTGAAGGGCCGAAACTCAACCTGAGTCTCGGCTTTTCCCACCCTGTGGTGTACAAGGTTCCAGACGACGTGAGTGTCGAAACGCCAAGCCAGACTGAAGTCCTCGTCAAAGGTGCCGACAAACAGAAAGTTGGCCAGGTTGCGGCGGAGATTCGCAGTTTCCGGCCGCCAGAACCCTATAAGGGAAAGGGCATAAGGTACAGCGACGAATATGTCAGACGTAAGCAGGCGAAGAAAATATAGGAACCGGGCGACAATTCCATGAGTAACAAAAAAGACATGCGCATGCGTCGGGCATCTAAAACTCGCAGTCGCATCCGGCGCCAGCGTGGCATGAGGCTGACAGTTTACAAGTCTCCTCGGCACTTTTATGCCCAGATCATCGACCAGGAGCATGGTCGGGTGGTGGTCAGTGCATCTACCACCCAGAGCGAGTTCCGTAAGCTGCACAGCTACGGTGGGAACATTGAAGCAGCCAGTGCGCTTGGCAAGCATCTGGCCGAAAAAGCGCTCGGGGTGGGTGTCCAGAAAGTTGCTTTTGACAGGTCGGGCTTCAAGTATCACGGCCGGCTCAAGGCTATGGCCGATGCCGCACGGGAAGCTGGATTGAAATTCTAGGAGAGCCCGGAGGGCGAACAGAATTATGGCGAGAAATTCGAATCAGGTTACATCGGAAGGCGAAGGCTTTACCGAACAGTTGATCAACGTACGGCGTGTTTCCAAGGTGGTGAAAGGTGGCAGAATTTTCGGTTTCTCAGCACTGACCGTGGTCGGTGATGGCAACGGGCGGGTCGGCATGGGGCGCGGTAAGGCCAGAGAGGTACCGGTTGCTGTGCAGAAGGCCATGGAGGACGCCCGGCGGAACATGATCAAGATCAATCTCAGTGGTCAAACTGTCCAGTACCCAACTGTAGGACGCCACGGCGCGGCCCGGGTCGTTATTCGTCCGGCTTCCGAGGGGACGGGAATCATCGCCGGGGGGACTATGCGCGCGATCTTTGAGGCTGCCGGCGTTCGGGACGTATTGGCCAAGGTTATTGGCACCACCAATCCGGTCAACGTAAGCCGTGCTACCTTGAATGGACTGGGCCGTATTCGCAGCCCTGAACAGATGGCAGCCAAACGGGGTAAAACCGTCGATCAGATCGTGGGTTAGGAATATTTAGAGATGTCCAGTAAAAAATTGAAGGTGACACTAGTTAGGAGCAAGCATGGGCGAGGCCGTGTTCAGCGTGCCTGCGTGGATGGCCTGGGTCTGCGTCGTGTTAACCACGCAGTGGAGTTGGAAGACACCGCTGCCGTTCGTGGAATGATCCATAAGGTGATACACCTCGTTGAAGTCGAGGAGGTTATTAATGAGGCTTAATGAATTGAAGCCTGAAATGGGTTCCCGTCCAGAACGTAAACGTGTTGGGCGGGGACCGGGATCCGGTTTGGGAACGACCGCGGGACGCGGGACCAAGGGACAGAAATCCCGTTCGGGCGGTAGGTTGAAGCGGGGGTTTGAGGGCGGTCAGATGCCACTTCAGCGCCGGTTGCCCAAAAGAGGCTTCCGTTCACTGACCCGCCGGAGGGTGGCTGAAGTCCGGTTGCACGAACTGAAGCTGATCGAAAGCGGCGAAATCGACCTGGCCTCCCTCAAGGCTGCGGGTGTGGTTAACCAGAACGCCCTGCGTGCCAAGGTTATTGCGTCAGGCAAGATTGACCGGGCCGTAGTCGTGCGGGGTGTGAGCACTTCGGCGGGTGCCCGTGTGGCGATTGAACAGGCGGGTGGCCGGGTAGAAGGCTAAGTAACCATGGCGGCTTCAACACTCGCAGGGATAGGGAAGATGACGGAGCTTCGGCAGCGAATTCTGTTCGTGCTAGGGGCAATGGTTGTTTTCAGGCTTGGAACCCACATTCCGATCCCAGGCGTTGATCCGAGTGCTGTTGCAGCGATGTTTGAGCAGACCCGGGGCTCGATCGTAGATATCTTCAAGATGTTCTCCGGCGGGGCGCTATCC
>CAZEKE010000006.1:0-13646 GCA_964512815.1 uncultured Acidiferrobacteraceae bacterium | reverse complement strand
TGGACGTAGGGAAGCACGTTGTCCATACAGGCCTGCATGATGCCCAGCGGCCCACCTGAGAGGACGACACGTTCGTAATCGAGTCCACTCATGAGCACTCTGACACCACCGTTGAGCTGCCCCAGCACGTTCTCTTCAGGGACCGCACAGACGTCGAATATCAGTTCCGACGAGTTGGATCCACGCCTGCCCAGTTTGTCTAGTTTTTGTCCGGAAGTAAAACCCGAGAAGGTCTTCTCCACCAGAAAGGCCGTGATACCTTCCGGCCCTGCACGAGGTTCGGTCTTGGCATAGATCACCAGCACATCTGCGTCCGGCCCGTTGGAGATCCACATTTTGTTGACGTTCAGAAGAAACCCGTCGTCGACCCGCTCGGCCTGAAGACGCATGCTGACCACATCGGAACCGCTGACGGGTTCACTCATCGCGAGTGCCCCCACGTGCTCACCGCTGATCAGGCGCGGGAGATAACGGCCTTTCTGCTCGTCACTGCCATTGCGCCGGATCTGGTTGATACAGAGGTTGGAGTGCGCCCCAAAGGACAGGGCGACCGCGGCCGAGGCCCGGGTGAGTTCTTCCATTGCAACCGTGTGCTCAAGGTAACCCATCCCGGCGCCTCCGAGATCCTCTTCCACTGTGATGCCGAGCAATCCGAGTTCCCCCATCTTCGGCCACAAGTCTTCTGGAAACGTATTCCGAGCATCGATATCGGCGGCGCGAGGGGCAATTTCCGTTGCGGCGAAATCTGCAACCGTTTCGCGAAGCATTTCGCTGGTCTGACCCAGATCGAAGTTGAACAGCATCGAATGTTGCATGGAGTTCGGGGGGTGAAAGTAAGGCCGGATCACCCGGCTGTTTCGAGCTGGGTGCCCATTTTAAATTGACGTTTACGTAAACGTCAATAGAGCCCGGACCGGCGTCGTATCGGTTACAGTCTCCTGCCAGCGGCGGCACCTTCCCAGGAAAGTCGGGTCCGGTTCCAAGATTCCATGAGAATCGGCATCCATAGCAATCATTCATCCAGCCTACGGTAAAAACGGTCGATGGCCGGACAACAGCACGTCAACAACCCGCAGGGCGACCGTCTGGTCTACAAGCTGCAGGACGGACGAAGTCCATGTGTGGTGTTCCTCAGTGGTTACCGGTCAAATATGGCGGGAACGAAGGCGCAATATCTCACCGACTGGTGTCGAAGTGAGGGGCTTGCCATGCTGCGGCTGGATTACTCCGGGCATGGCGCATCGGGTGGCTGCTTCGAGGCTGGCAGCATCAGCAAATGGACCCGTGACGCGTTGGTGGTCATTGATGCCGCGACCACCGCGCCACTGTTGCTGGTGGGGTCCAGCATGGGCGGCTGGATCATGCTGAAAGTCGCGCTTGCCCTGGGGCAACGGGTCAGGGCACTGATCGGCATTGCTGCCGCACCGGATTTTACCCGCCGACTTCTGTGCGACGAACTGACGCAAGACCAGTGCGCAGTGCTCGAACGGGATGGGCGTATTGTGATGGATTCTGAATATGACCCGGAAGGGTATCCGCTGACCCGGATATTCATGGAGGACGGTGAGAAAAACCTTCTGCTCGACCGGTCTATTGAGATCGATTGTCCGGTAAGGTTGCTCCACGGCATGCAGGACCAGGCAGTACCGTGGGAGACCACAATCCGGTTGAGTCAGGCACTTGCGGGCAATGACGTACGGGTACACCTGATCAAGGATGGGGAGCACCGCTTGTCGGAGCCCAGACACCTGGCACTTTTGGGCGATACGATCAGTGACACGCTTGGTCTGTTGACGTTAGGATGAGCCGTTCTGCAAGGTCCTGGCTGCGAGGTACACGGCCGAGACTCGGACCGGTTGGTTATCGATAAACTGGGGGCTGCGATGCAGGAACTGATCGAGAGGATCCGCCTCGAGGGGATTCATGTCGGTGGTGGGATCGTCAAACTGGACAGTTTCCTCAACCACCAGGTCGACCCCGAAATGACCGCAAGAATGGCGGCCGAGTTCTGCCGGCTGTTCCGGCAGCGTGCAGTCGATAAGGTCAGTAAAGTGGTCACGGCTGAAGTGAGTGGTATCCCGGTGGCACTCGGTGTGGCCTCCGAGTTCGGTGCCGACCTGATCTATGCCCGCAAAAGCCAGTCGGCCGTGATGACGGGAACCTACTATGTGGCCGAGGCAATCAGTCGGACGCGCGGTACGCATACAGATCTGATGGTGGATCGCCGTTTTCTGTCACCGGGTGACCGCGTGCTGATCATCGACGATTTTCTTGCCACCGGTTCGACCCTGAGCGCTCTGGTGAAGCTGGTCGCCGAAAGTAAGTCGGTCCTGACCGGCATTGGGTGTGTCATCGAAAAACCCGCAGAAAACGGCCGTGAAGTGATCGGCGATCTCGGCGTGCCAGTATTGGCGCTGGCGAAGATCGAGTTTGACGGCGACGCTATGCAGGTCTCGTGATGCGGCTCTCGGTGTGCCGCAGCATCAGGCCTTTGCAATTTCGGTTCGGCAGGCGGGCGAGCTACTGAAGATGGCCCGGGGGGTATCGGGTTTGCATGACAGGATTTATCGCGTGGTGCGTTCTATCCCATCCGGTGTCGTCGCTACCTATGGGCAGGTGGCAACAGTCGTCGGCTGCGGGCCGCGGCTCGTGGGCTATGCAATGAGTTCATTGCCCGCAGGCTCAAACGTTCCCTGGCAGCGGGTGATCAACAGCCAGGGGCGGATCAGTGTGCGCAGTGACGGCAGACCTGATTCGCGTCAGAGGCGATTACTGGTCGCCGAGGGCGTCGTGTTCGATGCCGGCGGCCGGGTTGACCTTGAGCGGTTCGGTTGGGATGGCCCGGATTGGGCATTGATCCATGAGACCGGCCTTAATCCATTACCGGGTGGGGGGAAAAGGCTGACCGCGAGGTGAATTTCAGTCCGGTGGGGGCCAGAGCTGCGCTGCGCCGCGTACGCCGGCGCTGTCACCATGATGGTTCTGAAGGACGGGTGTGCGGAAGTCCTCGTTGAATACGTGCCGGGCAACACAGTCGGGACCATCGAGGTAAAGGCGGCTAATATTGGAAAGGCCGCCGCCCAGTATCACGGCATCGGGGTCCAGGATGTTGATGACCCCTGCGAGAGCGCGACCGAAACGGGTCAGATAACGGTCCAGCGCGGCTGCAGCAACAGGATCGCCGGCCGTCGCCCGGTCGGTGACCTGGACTGCGTCCAAACAGGTTTCACCGCCTTCTCTGGCGTAGTCAGCGACCAGCCCCGGACCAGACAGAAAGGTCTCCACGCAACCTCGGCGACCGCAGTAGCACGGTGGTCCGTCCGGTTCCAGAATGTTGTGCCCCCACTCGCCCGCGATGTGGTGCCGTCCCGAGAGGAGTCTCTGCCCGAACGTGATGCCGCCGCCGACACCGGTCCCCAGAATAATGCCGAAGACACAGTCGGCATGCTGACCGGCGCCGTCGAGCGCTTCTGCAAGGACAAAGCAGTTGGCATCGTTTTCCAGACGTACCGGTCGGTCCAGAATGCGCTCCAGGTCCTGAAGAATCGGTTTGCCGATAATGCAGGTGGTGTTGGCGTTTTTCAGGGTTCCGCTGGATTGTGAAAGCGCACCCGGTGTGCACACGCCGACTGTAAAGTCACCGGTCAGGTCGGTGGTGAGTTCAAAGACGAGTTCGGCGATGGTCTGGAGTATCGCTTCATAGCCCTGGGTGACGGGCGTTCGGCAGCGTCGGCGAAGGTGTTCCTCACCCTCGGGACCCAACACCACGCCCTCGGTCTTGGTTCCGCCTAGATCAATGCCGATACGCATGTCGTTCGTGCAGCCTGGCTCGGCTGCAGGGAGAGTCCGGAGTCACACAGTGGGTGTGTTGTCCTTCAGGTCTGTACTTCGCGGTGGATCTGTGCGTAGGCCGAGTGGTTGTGAATGGATTCGAAGTTTTCTGCCTCGACCGTGTAGCCGTGTATACGGTTGTCCGCATTTAGCCGCCCGGCCACATCACGCACTAAGTCTTCGACAAACTTGGGATTGTCGTAGGCTTTTTCGGTGACATACTTTTCATCCGGCCTTTTCAGTAGTCCGTAGAGTTCACAACTGGCCTCTTTCTCCACGGTATCGATCAGTTCCTCGATCCAGATGAAGGCACTGGAGCGTACTTTGACCGTGACATGCGAGCGCTGGTTGTGCGCACCGTAATCAGAGATTTGCTTTGAGCACGGACATAGGCTGGTGACCGGCACAACGACCTTGACTTCGGAAATGACTTTACCACGGGAGATTTCACCGGTCAGTGTCACCTGGTAGTCCAGGAGGCTTTCTACACCGGTGATTGGGGCCTTTTTCTGCAGAAAAAACGGAAAGGACATCTCGATATGACCCCTCTCGGCGTCCAGGTGTTCGGTCATCTCACCCAGCATGGCCCGGAAAGACTCGACGGTCGTCTCGCGCTCATGGTTGTTGAGGATCTCGATGAAGCGTGACATATGGGTGCCCTTAAAGTTATGCGGGAGCTCCACATACATGCTGAACGTGGCGACTGTGTGCTGTTCCCAGCCGCTACGGTCCTTGACGCGGATCGGATGACGGACATCCTTTACACCCACCTTATCAATGGTGAGGTTGCGGGTGTCCGGGCGACCCTGGACATCGGCGATTTCGGGTTTCAGTATCGGGTCGGGTATGGGCTTGTTCATGCCGATTTACATCTACGCAGCTGGGCGGGGGAGTAAAGCAAGTTTAAGCAGATTCAAGAATCGGGGCAAGCCGCTGGGCAATTGCGTTTTCAATTGACTGGCGGATGCCATCGACATCCAGACCGCAGGCCGCCAGTACTTCGTTCGGTGTGCCCTGGTCGATATGCTCGTCGGGCAGTCCGAGATTGACCATTGCGACCGAGCAACCTTCCGAATTCAACACCTCAGCAACGCCGGATCCGGCGCCACCCAGCACGTTGTTCTCTTCGACCGTTACCAGCATGTCATGACCGGCGGCCATCTGCAGGATCATTGCCCGGTCCAGCGGCTTGACAAAGCGCATGTTGACTAGCGTTGCATCGAGTGTCTCGGCGACCTTCAGGGACGCATTGACTACTGCACCAAAGGCGAGGATCGCGACGCGGCGTCCGCCGCGCAGCAGTTGTGCCTCACCTAGGGGCAATTCGGTCATGTCGTGAGTTTCGGCTGTTCCCGGTCCGCTACCGCGGGGATAGCGGACCGCGGCAGGGCCGGGATGCCGGTAAGCGGTGTACAGCATGTTGCGGCATTCGGCTTCATTCGCTGGTGCCATGATGACCATGTCCGGCAGGCAGCGTAGAAAGGTGAGGTCGTATGCGCCCTGGTGCGTCGGTCCATCTGCACCGACTATTCCGGCCCGGTCTATGGCCAGTGTCACATCCAGACCCTGGACACTGACATCGTGAATCAACTGATCATAGGCCCGCTGCAGAAAAGTGGAGTAGATCGCAACCACGGGCTTGAGACCGTCGCACGCCGCGCCGGCGGCGAATGTCATCGCGTGCTGCTCGGCGATGCCCACGTCGAAATAGCGTTCCGGAAATTCCTGGGAGAATCGGACCAGTCCGGAACCCTCCCGCATTGCCGGAGTGATTCCGATCAGCTTTTCGTCCTGTTGTGCCATATCGCACAGCCAGTCGCCGAAGACGTTGCTGTAGGTCCTGGCGGCAGACTTCTTTTCCATTTTGCCCGTTGCGGGGTCGAAGGGACCAACACCGTGGAACACGCTGGGGTCACCCTCGGCAGGTTCGTATCCACGGCCCTTGCGGGTAACCACGTGAAGGAATCGGGGTCCCTGCATGGCTTTCAGGTTCCGCAGAGTCGATACCAGGGTGGGAATATCATGACCGTTAATCGGGCCGATATAGTAGAAGCCGAGCTCCTCGAACAAAGTGCTCGGCATCACCATGCCTTTCATGTGCTCCTCCCAGCGCCTGGCGAGGGCCTGCATGGGTGGAAGGGTGCCGAGGACCGTTTTGCTTCCCTCACGGACAGTCGTGTAAGTGCGGCCTGAAAGAATCCTCGCCAGGTAGTTGGAGAGAGCGCCGACATTCTTCGAGATAGACATCTCGTTGTCGTTCAGAATGACGAGGATATCCGAATCCATGTCTCCTGCGTTATTCAAAGCTTCCATGGCCTGGCCCGCCGTCAGGCCGCCGTCGCCGATAATGGCCACGACCTGACGGTTGCTCTGTTCCAGTTTGGACGCAACGGCCATGCCCAGTGCAGCACTGATCGAAGTGCTCGAGTGGCCGGCTCCGAAAACGTCATACTCACTTTCGATGCGGCGCAGAAAGCCGGAAAGACCATCGCGCTGGCGGATGGTGTGTAGCTTTTCCTTGCGCCCGGTGATGATCTTGTGTGGGTAGGCCTGGTGACCGATGTCCCAGACGAGCCGATCGTCGGGTGTATTGAACACGTAGTGGAGGGCAACGGTCAGCTCCACTGCTCCCAGCCCCGGCGCGAGATGTCCTCCGGTGGTGGATACCGATTCAATCAGATAGCTCCGAATTTCCTCGGCCAGTTCGTTAAGCTGTCCCTGCTCGAGTTCGCGAAGATCAGCAGGAGAGTTGATCTTCTCCAGGAGCGCGGGTGGTTCTGGAGTGCTCATTGTGTTTGCTGTGGCCCTGCCAGGCGTCTGGCTGGGCGAATTTTACCTCGCGGAGTTCAATGGCTTCTGTCGATGGTAAATCTTGACAGCCCAAGGAGCAATTCGGTATCAAAAGGCACACCGTTCAGGATCTTGCCCGCACGGTCATGTAAGCGATCGGCAAAAAGACGAGCCTCGTGTTCACCAAGTATGCTGAGATAGGTCGGCTTGTCCGCATCGCGGTCTGATCCGCTGTCCTTGCCGAGTATAGGTGTGCCGACGGTCCCGTCCAGAACGTCGTCAATGACCTGGTAGGCAAGACCGAGATTATGGGCAAACCGGTCCAGCGTAGCCAGGAAATCCGCCGGTGCCGAGGCGGCGTGGGCGCCAAGCGACACCGATGCACGGATCAGGCTTCCGGTCTTGAGCGCGTGCATCTCTTCGACGGTTTCGAGCGAGGTGTCCGCAAACGTTGCCTGGAGGTCGATCGCCTGTCCTCCGGCCAGTCCCGCGGCGCCGGAGGCTCGGGCTAACAGGGTCAGCATTTCCAGGCGTTTTTCGGCTGTGACCTCGAGTTCCGTGCCGGATGCCAGCAGTTCAAACGCCTGGGTCTGGAGGGCATCGCCGGCAAGTATGGCGGTTGCCTCATCGAACGCCCGGTGGCAGGTCGGTTTGCCGCGCCGCAGATTGTCGTCATCCATGGCGGGCAGGTCGTCATGGACGAGTGAGAATGCGTGAACCAACTCCACTGCACAGGCGGGAACATCCAGTGCTCTTTCGGGCGCGCCGAGGGAGGCACCCGTAGCATAGACGAGCGCCGCGCGAAACCGTTTGCCAGCACCGATACTGCAGTAACGCATGGCTGCATGCAGCTGGCCTGGTTGTCCTTCGGTTCGCGGCAGTTGGTGTTCCAGATAGTCGTCGACCCGCTGACACCATGCCGGCCAGAGAGTTTCCAGAGAGGGTCTTTCAGCCACTACCGCGCACCCGGTTCAAAGGTCTCCGCGTGCAGTTCATTGTCTTTCTCAATCAGGGACTGGATCTTCTGCTGGGCTGTCTCCAGGGAGGTCTTGCAGGCGTTCACCAGCGCCATTCCTCTTTCGAAATCTTTCAATGAGGCCTCCAGGGATTGCTCACCCTGCTCCATCCGCTCAACGATGGTTTCAAGTTCTTTGAGGGATTTCTCGAAATCCCCGATTTTCGGCTTGGTTTGCTTCGCCATCAGCGCTCGCCTCATTGACCTCGCCCGATGTCCCAAATTAGACTCGAGCCGTCTACATTAGGGTCAATTTTATCGCAGCGGGAATTTCTTCAACAGCACATTTATGGAGGTCTTGATATGGCGTTCAAAGGGAGTCAGACGGAGCAGAATCTGAAGGATGCATTCGCCGGTGAGTCGCAAGCCAACAGGCGATATCTGTATTTTGCAGCCAAGGCCGACGTCGAGGGGTACAACGACGTGGCCGCCGTGTTCCGTTCCACGGCAGAGGGCGAAACGGGTCATGCCCATGGTCATCTGGAATACCTGGAACAAAGTGGTGATCCGGCTACCGGTCTGCCGATCGGTGCTACTGGCCTGAATCTGCAGGCAGCCATTGCGGGTGAGACCCACGAGTACACGGACATGTACCCAGGTATGTCAAAAACCGCTCGGGACGAGGGGTACGACGAAATCGCAGACTGGTTCGAGACACTGGCAAAGGCCGAACGATCCCACGCCAACCGGTTTCAGAAAGCTCTTGATAATCTGGACGGCTAGGATTTCTGTTTGATCAGACGCACCATGGGCCGGCTTAGACCGGCCCTGTTTCCTGTTGGATGTGCATGGGGTTCGTTCGTACCCCACGATGTCGGCTAAATTTGTCTTCTGCCATGTCTGCCAGCTACGATTCAAGCGCGATTGAGGTCCTGACGGGACTCCAGCCGGTTCGGAAACGACCCGGCATGTACACCCAGACCGAGCGACCGGATCATCTGGCCCAGGAAGTGATCGACAACAGCGTCGATGAAGCTATTGCCGGCCACGCCCGCCGGATTAACGTTACCCTGCACAAAGACGTCTCGATGACCGTCGCTGACGATGGTCGAGGCATGCCGGTCGACAAGCACAAAGGGGAAAAGGTCAGCGGCGTGGAGGTGATACTCACCCGTCTGCACGCTGGCGGAAAATTCTCAGACAAGAACTACAACTATTCCGGTGGTCTGCACGGCGTCGGCGTATCGGTCGTGAATGCGTTGTCGTCGAAACTCGAGATCTGGGTCCGGCGGGGCGGCAGTGAGTACCACATGGCCTTCCGGGACGGCGTTGCAATGGGCCGATTGAAACCCAAAGGGAAGGTCGGCGGCCGCAACACAGGCACCCGTCTGCGGTTCTGGCCTGATCCTGAATTCTTTGATAGCCCCGGCTTTTCGGTTGCCAATCTCAAACGTCTTCTGCGGGCAAAAGCGGTGCTGTGCCCCGGGCTGCGGATCGATCTCAAGGATGAAAGCAATCCGAAAAACGACACGATCTGGGAGTACGAAGACGGCCTGCGTGACTATCTGCTGGGAGAGATCGGCGATTTCGATATCATTCCGGCAGAGCCCGTCATCGAGCACATCAAAGTGGGTGAGCAGGAGGCGGACTGGGCTGTTTCCTGGCTGACCGATGGTGGTGATGTGGTATCGGAAAGTTACGTGAATCTGATTCCGACCGTCCAGGGCGGTGCTCACGTCAGTGGTTTTCGCAGCGGCCTGACGGACGCGGTTCGCGAGTTTTGTGAGTTTCGTGGCCTGCTGCCTCGCGGCATCAAACTTGCGCCGGAGGATATCTTCAACAATTGTTGTTTCGTCCTGTCTATCCGGATGAAAGACCCCCAGTTCAGCGGACAGACCAAAGAACGGCTATCGTCACGCGATGCAGGACTCTTCACTGCCGCTGCAGCCCGGGATTCGTTCAGCTTGTGGCTGAACCAGCACACTGGTGATGCAGAGCAGATCGCAGGTCTGGCGATTGATTATGCCCAGCATCGGCTCAGGGAACGGCGCCAGGTCGCCCGAAAAAAAATCGCATCCGGTCCTGCATTACCGGGCAAGCTGGCGGATTGTGCCAGTCACGAACTGGAGCAGACCGAGCTCTTTCTGGTCGAAGGGGATTCGGCAGGTGGGTCGGCCAAGCAGGCGCGCGACAAGGACTACCAGGCGATCATGCCTTTGCGGGGAAAGATTCTGAACACCTGGGAAGTCGAGTCCGCCGAAGTGCTGCGCTCCCAAGAGGTTCACGATATTGCGATCGCGCTCGGGGTTGATCCAGGGTCGTCGGATTTTTCGGGTTTGCGTTACGGCAAGGTCTGTATTCTGGCCGACGCTGACTCTGACGGAGCCCATATTGCCACATTGCTGTGTGCGCTGTTCCTCAGGCATTTTCGCTCACTGGTAGAAGCTGGACGCGTGTGTGTCGCTATGCCGCCGCTGTTCCGGATTGATGTCGGTAAGAACGTGTACTATGCACTGGACGAAATGGAACGGCGCGCAATTCTGGATCAGATCAAGGCCGAGAAACTGCGCGGTGTGGTAAACGTCCAGCGTTTCAAAGGTCTGGGTGAAATGAATCCGGCGCAGCTGCGCGAGACCACCATGGCGCCAGCGACCCGCCGACTGATCCAGCTACAGCTCGATGGGCGTAACAAGGCCGAGAAGACGCTGGACCTGCTGCTGGCTCGAAAGCGGTCCGGTGACCGCAAGCTCTGGCTGGGCCAAAAGGGCGATCAGGCCGACGTGGACTGATCTGTCCTGGGACTAGGACTGCAGTGTGTCGTCTCAGGTATGATGTCCGGACTTCCAGACGGGTTGCTGCCGCGGGTCCCGAATGATGGCTGTTTTTTCGCAGAACGCGGTAAACCCAGCTTGAAGGTTGGTCGTCAGCGCGGCCGGTTGATCCAGGGTGCAGGTATTGACCCACAGTCTCGCGCGGTTGAAGTACTAGGCGCGCTGGAGCGCCCAGTCCAGGAACCAGGGCCCTAGTTTCCTGCCCGTGAACTCCGGCAGCAGATCAAAATAGTCAAGTTCGAAGTCGTTTATGACCTGCGTATTCAGTCCTGAAAATCCGGCCAAGATGTCGTTGGCGTAGAGCACATAAAACTGCACATCTGAATTGCTCAGAGCGGTTCCCAGCGCGTCATCTGGCAGCGTGCGGCGCTCATGTCACAGGCACGGTCGACCGACGGGGTTGTAGAGATAACGGTAGAACGACACCGTGGATTCGAGCACCCTCCGGACGGTAAGGTTTTCGATCCTCAGTCCCGGTGGACGAGGCTCTGCCGGTTTGCACATTTGAAAGGTGGTTGAGGTGACCTGCAGGGTCCCGTCTGCCTTCAGTGCGGGGGCCGTAAAATCTGCCGGTTGGTTTTTCATCCCGCAGGACCGGCTCAGGATTCTCGCCCACGCTTCGCCCGGAGCGGGTTGTCGGCAGGATTCAGCTGCCGGTCGATCAGCAGCAGAATGCCGCCGATCAGTGACCAGGCCATGACGTGTGTCCTGTGCAGTACCGAAAGTGCGACACCCCGGGTGCGCATCATCTGCTCGGCATTCTCAACTCCCGGCAGGGCAGCCGCGCCGAATTTCCCGATCAGAGCACCGTAGGCGGCTTCGCCGATTCCCCAGCCGGCCGGTGCAATGGGAATGGCCTGGGCGACAGCGGCCACCGGAACGATCACCCAATAATCACTCAGTTCAAGGCCCACACCCAGCGCCCGGTCCATCAGGAAGACGCTGCCACAGAAAAGGCTGTAGGTTAGGGGACTGACCAGTATCCAGAGCCCGATACCCTTAAGATGAGCGCGGTACTGCAGAATGGCGTCATCGAGTTCTGTCACGATTGCCCCCACTCGTCTGGGCAGCCGGTCAACCAGCTTTTCGAATCGCAGCAGAGATCGTAGCGTCGGGCTCAGCAGCAGAGCCGCAAACACCAACGCAGCGAATGCACAGGCCCAGACGGCCCAGGCAAAGTAAGGGAACCGTTCTAGGCTACCGGCACTGAAGAGGCTGCACACAAAGAGCAATGACAAGAGGCCGAGAATTCGGTCGACGACGACCGACACAACGGCCCGGACCCGATCGCCGGAACACCGCCGGACGATGTAGACGGCTTTCACCAAGTCACCGCCCGTAGCGCCGGGTAGAACGTTACTGCAGAAAAGACCGATCCATGCAAAGCGTTGTGCTTCGAAAAATCCGACGCCGAGCCCATTGACCCGCATCAGCCACCACCAGCGGCTGTTGATGACGATGATAAAAATAAGAAAAGCGGCCGCACCGAGCCCGAAGCAACGGAAGTCCAGGTTGGCGAAGTAGGTCAAGATTCCGGGCTTGATCACGACCGTTCGCCCGCTTGACGCTGCTCTTTGGTACACATTCTGGGGTGCGTTGGAATCTTCGGCGTGAAAGCGCACCGGATCCTGGTCCCACCGTCCGATTATCCGGCCGTAGACTGTTTGCACCGGCTCGCCTTCCGCTGAGACGATCTGGTAGTGATCGCGCCAGTCGATAGCGTAAAAGATGACGCCCAGGAGAACGGCTACAACCAGAATTTTTAACAGTACAAAAAGGCGGTTTTTATTCATGATAGCTGTGAGGCCGGCGTATCGAATCGAATGTCAAAAACCAAAATCCCGAGTTGGTGGGGCCTGTGGGGTAGCCTGGCATTGGATGGCCCGCAGGTCGATTTTAGCGGTTGTCGTTCTCAGACGTGTCGCCTGGCTGTGAAAGTGACCGGGTACGGTTTGAAATTGCCAAATGAAGGTGTAACATAGCCAAAACAGCGTTGACCGCGTTCAGTATTCGACGGTCGAGAAGCAAGAAAAGGGGTTTGCATGCTTAAAGCACTGCGGATGGACAGTGACACGTGCACGGGCTGCCATCAGTGTGAAATGATGTGTTCCTACGGCAAAGTGGGTGCATTCAATCCGGCAAAGTCTGTGATGGATGTTTCCCTCTACAACGGCGGGGCCGCGAATATTCCGTCGACCTGTACCCAGTGTGAAGATGCCTGGTGTATGGTTGTCTGTCCGGTCGAAGCTATAACGATCAACCCGACAACCGGTGCCAAGGAAGTTTCAGCGGAGGTCTGCGTTGGCTGCAAGGTCTGTACCATAGCCTGCCCGTATGGGGCGAGCAACTACGATATGGATTCAGGCGTTGTGAGTAAATGCGATCTGTGCGGGGGTGAACCGATGTGTGTGGAAGCATGCCCGACACCAGCCCTTGCTTTTGTCGATGAAGATTCCACCGGCTATGACAAGATATGGAGTCATACCGCCTCGACTCTGGTGGATGGCAGCAGTCTGGTAAGTCAGTAAAATCATACGGTAAATACGAAGCAGTTCCTGATAGAGACGAGACAACAGAGGAGAATGTGCTATGAGTTGGGCTGGAAAAATCTTACGAGTTGATCTGAACGCCGGCACCTGCACCACAGAACCACTCAACATGGAGTGGGCGCAGGACTACATGGGTCAGCGCGGTCTGGCGACCAAGTATCTGGTTGAAGAGACCGATCCCAAGGTCGATCCTTTTTCACCGGACAACAAGATGATCATCGCGACCGGCCCGTTGACGGGCACTATCGCACCGACGTCGGGCCGCTGGTCGGTAGTCTGCAAGAGTCCGCTGACAGGCGCCATCGCCTGTTCGAACTCTGGCGGTGTTTTCGGCGGCGAGATGAAAAATGCCGGTTGGGATATGTTTATTTTCGAAGGGAAGTCTGAAAACCCGGTTTATCTGGACATCACCAATGACCAGGCCGAACTGAAGGACGCATCCGATCTTTGGGGCAAGTCCGTTTGGGAGACAGAGACTGCCCTGCGTGAACGCCGCGGTGACAATGACGTCCGGGTCGCATCAATCGGTCTGGCAGGTGAGCAAGGCGCCCTGTACGCGGCCGTCGTGAACGACATGGACAGGGCCGCCGGCCGCTCCGGCGTGGGTGCGGTCATGGGGTCGAAGAAACTCAAAGCCATCGTGGTGCGCGGTACTGTCGGCGTGAAGGTCAACGATGCGATGGCCATGAT
>CAZEKE010000005.1:0-4226 GCA_964512815.1 uncultured Acidiferrobacteraceae bacterium | reverse complement strand
CTCGAGGCCTATGGCGCTGCTTACACTCTGCAGGAGATGATGACGGTTAAATCAGATGATGTGATGGGGCGTACCGCGATGTACGAGAACATCGTCAGGGGAGACCATCGAATGGAAGCTGCGGTGCCTGAATCGTTCAATGTGCTGGAAAAGGAAATCAGAGCGCTTGGCCTGAAAATCGAACGGCGACAGGGCAGATAGAACGGATCAACGCTCCGCTGCAATACGCGCACTTAACAGTAGTCAGCTCGAGGAATAGTAATGAAAGACCTGTTCAGCCAGTTCGGCAAGCACGACATCGTTAACGAAGATTTTGACTCGATCAGGATTGGTCTCGCTTCCCCGGACAAGATCAGATCCTGGTCATGGGGGGAAGTCAAGAAGCCTGAAACCATCAACTACCGGACTTTCAAGCCCGAGAGAGACGGCCTTTTCTGCGCCAAGCTGTTTGGCCCGATCAGTGACTACGAGTGCTTGTGTGGAAAATACAAACGGCTCAAGCACCGCGGCGTGATCTGCGAGAAGTGTGGTGTCGAGGTGACCTTGTCAAAGGTGCGTCGAGAGCGTATGGGTCACATCGAACTGGCAAGCCCCGTCGCCCACATCTGGTTCCTCAAGTCTCTGCCTTCGAGGCTCGGTGTGTTACTGGACATGACGGTCCGAGAGATCGAACGGGCACTGTATTTTGAAGCCTACGTAATCACCGATCCAGGTATGACCGAGCTAGAAAGCGGGACGTTGCTCAACGAAGAGGATTATTACAAGGCTGTAGAAGAACACGGCGCTGATTTTGAAGCGGGGATGGGCGCGGAAGCCATCAAAGAACTGCTCAAAGGGATGGATCTCAAGTCCGAGTCGGCCATATTGCGAGAGCAGCTCGCGGAGTCTTCTTCAGAGACCAAGACCAAGAAACTCATCAAGCGTTTGAAAGTAGTGGAAGCTTTCATTCGATCGGGGAACAAACCCGAATGGATGATCATGGAGGTGTTGCCGGTGCTGCCGCCTGACCTGAGGCCTCTGGTGCCCCTTGAGGGCGGTCGCTTTGCAACATCAGATCTCAATGATCTCTACCGACGTGTGATCAACCGCAACAACCGGTTACGCAGGCTGCTCGATTTGAATGCCCCGGATATCATTGTCCGAAACGAAAAACGTATGCTCCAGGAGTCGGTGGATGCCCTCCTAGACAACGGGCGGCGGGGTAAAGCGGTGACCGGGCCCAACAAACGGCAGCTCAAATCGTTGGCCGATATGATCAAGGGCAAACAGGGCCGTTTTCGACATAACCTGCTGGGCAAACGGGTCGATTACTCGGGCCGGTCAGTCATCGTGGTGGGGCCGACACTCAAGCTTCACCAGTGTGGGTTGCCTAAGAAGATGGCACTGGAATTGTTTAAGCCGTTTATCTTCAACAAGTTGGAATTGCGGGCACTAGCGACTACCATCAAGCAGGCCAAGAAGATGGTGGAGATGGAGGAGCCGGAAGTCTGGGATATCCTTGATGAGGTCATCCGTGAGCACCCGGTGCTACTCAACCGGGCGCCGACACTGCACCGGCTGGGAATCCAGGCGTTTGAACCGACTCTGGTCGAAGGAAAAGCCATCCAGCTTCATCCACTGGTCTGCACGGCCTACAACGCGGACTTCGATGGTGACCAGATGGCGGTACACGTACCGTTATCGGTAGAGGCTCAACTGGAAGCCCGGTCACTGATGATGTCATCCAACAACATACTGTCACCGGCCAACGGCGACCCGATCATCGTGCCGTCCCAGGATATCGTGCTGGGCCTGTACTACATGACCCGGGAGAAAGTAAATGGTCAGGGTGAAGGCATGATCTTCACTGATGTTGCCGAGGCGCGCCGGGCGATGGATGCGGGTGTATTGTCCCTGCATGCAAAGATCAAGGTCCGGATCAAGGAAACGCTGGTGACCGAAGATGGGTCCGAGGAGAGGCTAACGCTTTACGAGACAACAACCGGTCGGGCGATTCTCTCCGAGATCTTGCCGGGTGGTCTGTCTTTTGATCTGATCAACCAGGTTATGAAAAAGCGGGCGATATCGATGATCATCGATGAGTGTTACCGCAAGGTCGGGCTCAAAGAAACCGTCATATTCTGCGATCAGTTGATGTACGTCGGTTTTTCGATGGCCGCAAGAGCCGGTGTATCGATTGGTGTGGACGACATGATGGTGCCCGAGAACAAGGAGCGGGTACTGGGCAAGGCAGAAAACGAGGTGAAGTCGATCCAAGAGCAGTACGGCTCGGGTCTGCTCACCGATGGTGAACGTTACAACAAAGTCGTCGATATTTGGACACACGCCAGTGATGCAGTCGCCGGCGAAATGATGGACCGCCTCAAAGTCGAAAAAGTGATCGATGCCAATGAGGAGGAGGTCGACCAGGAATCGTTCAACTCGATCTACATGATGGCCGACTCGGGAGCCCGCGGTAGCCATGCACAGATTCGTCAGTTAGCGGGCATGCGCGGCCTGATGGCGAAACCGGATGGTTCCATTATCGAGACACCGATCACGGCTAATTTCCGGGAAGGGCTGAACGTCCTACAGTACTTTATCTCTACCCATGGTGCTCGCAAAGGGTTGGCTGATACGGCGCTGAAGACGGCCAACTCGGGTTACCTGACCAGGCGCCTGGTGGATGTCTGTCAGGATCTGGTGATCACTGGCGATGATTGTGGTACAGGAAAAGGCCTGGAGCGTGAGGCCATCGTCCAGGGTGGGGAGGTGGTAATCCCGTTGCGAGACAGAATCCTGGGACGCACTGCAGCCCAAGATATCGTTAGCCCGGTTGACGGCCAGACCCTGCTGTCTGCTGGTGGCATGATCGATGAGGAGGCAGTCGCGTTGTTCGAACAACACAACGTAAACCAGGTCATAGTCCGCTCGCCGGTCACTTGTGAGGTCCGCTACGGTGTGTGTTCTACCTGTTACGGGCGTGACCTAGCCCGCGGCCATCTCGTCAACCGGGGTGAGGCCGTCGGCGTTATGGCGGCCCAGAGTATCGGTGAGCCCGGCACCCAGTTGACGATGCGGACGTTCCATATTGGTGGCGCAGCGTCCAGAACGGCTGCTGCCAGCAATGTGGAGATAAAGAACAGCGGCACGGTAAGTTTTGTCAGAGTTCGTTCCGTCAGCCGCACCGATGGAAGAAACGTTGTGGTCTCACGATCTGGGGAGTTAGTGATTCATGATGTCCATGGAGTGGACCGGGAGCGTTACAAGATGCCTTACGGTGCGGTGCTGACGGTCAGCGACGGCGATGAGGTGACCAGTGGTCACGTGATCGCTACCTGGGAGCCGCATACCCACCCCTTCATCACAGAGGTGGCAGGCAAGGTCCGTTTTGACAACATCGTCGAAGGGGTGTCGGTGAACCAGCAGACCGACGAGTTGACTGGCGCAAGTACCTACCTGGTGCTGGATTCAAAACAGCGGCGCGGGGGTGCACAGGACCTCAAGCCGACCATTGAGTTGGTCGATGCCGAAGGGAAACCCAAAGTCATCCCGGGTTCCGAGGCGCCGGCCCGGTACCAGATGCCACCCGGAGCGACGATCACCGTAGAAGACGGGGTCAATGTTGAGGCTGGAGATATCCTGGCCCGCATTCCGCAGGAGGGCTCCAAGACGCGAGATATCACCGGCGGTCTGCCGCGGGTGGCTGAACTCTTTGAAGCGCGCAAACCCAAAGACCCCGCCATCCTCGCGACACACAGCGGTGTCGTTTCATTCGGTAAAGAAGTCAAGACCAAGATTCGCCTGGTGATTACGGACGAGGATAATGAAGCCCACGAACTGCAGATTCCCAAAGGGCGACCGATCACAGTGTTCGACGGCGAACATATAGAAAAGGGTGATGAAATCGTCGAGGGTCCGCCACTGGCGACCGATATTCTGGCACTGTTGGGCGTAGAGGCGGTAACCGCCTATATCGTCAACGAGGTTCAGGAAGTCTACCGCCTGCAGGGTGTGAAGATTAACGACAAGCACATCGAGGTCATTATTCGGCAAATGTTGCGCAAAGTGCGTGTTGTCGAAAGCGGAGACACTAACTATCTTCCCAATGATCAGGTCGAAAGGTCGGGGATGCTAGAGCAGAATGAGAGCCTGGTCGAGGAAGGCAAGCAGCCCGCCGAGTATGAGCCGGTGCTGCTAGGAATCACCAAGGCCTCGCTGAGTACGGACTCTTTCATTTCAGCGGC
>CAZEKE010000004.1:0-3206 GCA_964512815.1 uncultured Acidiferrobacteraceae bacterium | reverse complement strand
GAAGCTCAGTCAGGTGTATCACCTGCAATGGACCGTCGTCACAGGCCAAATCATCGAGAATGCTACCTGTTCTGTCCGTTGACCGGTCGTTGACTGCAATAATTTCAAGATTGCGGTAGTCCAGTCGAAGCAATGATTCGATCGCAGGCCGAATGTGTCGTTCTTCATTGCGGGCAGCGACGATGATGGAAACCTTCGGGTCACATTCAAGATTTATCGGAATATCAATCAGTTTCCTGATGTGCCGCAGACCAGATAACAGAATAAAGGCGATGCTGACGACGCCGATGAGATTAACCAGCGCGAGGGTGAAAAAGAACTGCGTCCAGGATGCGACCCATTCCATGACCGGACTTTAGCTGGCACACCGCACAGGCACCAACAGATCACACCAGATTACGCGGGTGAGGGCGGTCAAGAGCGTTGTAGAGTCCAGGCCAATAGGGTTGTGGATCACCCTAAAAACAGGAATTCGAGCAAAAGCGTAGACAAATAGAACTACTCTGGGGGCATCAAGGCTCGAGGGAATAAAAAGGACAGAGTACTAGCGAACTATTGGAAACCCAGGCCGATTTCAGTAATGATCAGAAAAGAACCGCGTGTTTAAGCTTCCTATCGTCTGTCCAGTAAACCTAGAATAGTCGCTAAGTTTGGTCCGATCCACTGTGATTGTGGATCGCCGCTGGATTAAGGCGTTTGAGAGACACTCGACATGAAAGCTTCTGATCTATTTGTACGCTGCCTCGAGCAGGAGGGCGTAGAGTACATATTTGGCGTGCCAGGCGAAGAGAACGCCGACATCATGATTTCGTTACTGGATTCGTCAATTGAATTCGTTGTGTGCCGGCATGAACAGGGCGCGGCGTTTATTGCGGATGTCTATGGACGTTTGACGGGAAAACCGGGGGTGTGTCTGGGCACGCTGGGTCCGGGTGCAACAAACTTGCTGACCGGGGTGGCTGACGCCAACATGGACCGGGCCCCCCTGATTGCTCTGACGGGTCAAGGATCGACCCTGCGGTTGCACAAGGAATCCCACCAGGCGATGGACGTTGTGTCGATGTTCCGCCCGGTCGTCAAGTGGACGACCACCATCGCCAATGCTGACACGATCCCTGAGATTATCCGCAAGGCGTTTCACCTGGCTCAGTCCGAAAAACCGGGAGCGGTTCACATCGAGCTCTCCGAGGACGTTGCTAAACACCGCTCACTGGTCGGCCCGCTGGCCCCGGCACCATCGGTGCAGCCAGAGGCGAATGCCCGTGAGCTGGCCAAGGCTGCGAAATTGCTGAGAGCGGCAGAATTGCCCGTTATTCTGGCGGGTAACGGTCTCTTGAGAGCTGGGGGCACCCCGCAGTTGATCGCCTTGAGTGAGTCGACCGGGATACCCGTTGTTAACACCTTCATGGGTAAAGGCGCCATTCCTGCGTCACATCCCAATTGCCTTTTCACGGTAGGACTTCAGGCACGGGATGTGGTGGGACTGGCCCTTGAGGAAGCTGACGTCGTGCTCGCGGTCGGTTATGACCTGGTTGAGTACCACCCTAAATTGTGGAATCGGGGGCGACCCAAGCGTGTGATCAGTATCGATGCAACAGCTGCGGAGGTCGATGCCCATTTTGCTCCGGAGGTCGATATACCAGCGGACATCTCGGCAGCACTTGAGTCTCTCTTGGCAGAGCTCGGGAACGAGGTGCTGGTGGAGCGTGAGCGGTACCTCTCCTACCGAGAAACGATGCAACAGGAATTCGAACAATACGCCGGGGATACCGGGTTTCCGGTCAAGCCGCAACGAATCCTTTCTGATGTCCGTAGGGCGCTTGGGGCCGACGATATTCTTCTGTCGGACGTCGGGGCCCACAAGATGTGGATAGGGCGCTATTACCAGTGTGAAGGGCCAAACACGTGCCTGATTTCCAACGGATTCTGTTCAATGGGGTTTGCCCTCCCGGGTGCGATCGGGGCCAAGCTCAGCTTTCCCGATCGCCGAGTCCTGGCGATCTGTGGTGACGGCGGTTTTATGATGAATGTTCAGGACCTGGAGACCGCTGTGCGGCTGAAGCTGCCCATGGTAATACTAGTCTGGACCGATTCACAGTACGGACTGATCCGCTGGAAGCAGGAAGCCGAGTTCGGCAGAAACTCACACATCGATTTCCAAAACCCGGACTTCGTGAAGCTTGCCGAAGCCTTTGGTGCTATCGGGAAGAGGGTCGAGTCGGCTGATGAGTTACCTCGGGTTCTGAACCAGGCGCTTGATGCGGGTTGTCCTGTGGTCATCGACTGCCCAGTTGATTACAGCGAGAATATGAAGTTGTCGCGGCGCTTGGGAGAGATTCCAACCGCGACCCGGTCGCACTGGTTGAAACAGACCGACCTTTTTTCCGGATGTGGTAGTGACAGCCTGGAGGTCATCTCCAGCTTCATGGAGGAGCGATCCTTTCGAGCCGGTGAGTTGATTTGTGAAAAAGGAGCCGATAGCAGCGAAGTGTTCCTGCTGGTCGATGGTGAGGCATTTGTCCACGCCTCCGGGAATACACAAGTTGGCCAGATCACACTTGAACCCGGAGCATGCTTTGGTGAGATGGCGATTCTTGCAGACCAGCCGCGTTCAGCGACGGTTGTAGCTGGCACGAATGGAGCCCAGACACTGGTGCTCGAAGGGGCTGTGTTTCGAGAAGCGCTGATCAAGCAACCGACAATCGGAATGGAACTGCTCAAAACGTTCTCGAAGCGTCTGGCCTGATCACTGAGCGGTACAATAGATCGGCACAAGGCCAGATTCAGTCGCCCTGGTAAACCAGCGATTCAGGATTGCCTAATCTGCCTCGATAACACCCCGCACATCGGCAGGGTTTAACGCAAAGTCGATCTTCGCTCTTTCCTGCTGCAGGAGCATGGCAACCCGCGAGTCTCGATCACCCCAGCCACGATCCAGTGCCTCACCCATCTCCGCCAGCGTCAGGTTGATCAGGCGCATGGGTACATCAAATTCACGCCCGAGTTCTGCTGCGAGCGATACGTCCTTGTGGGCCAGCCGCAAGGCGAAATCGGGTGGATCGTACTGATTGATTAGATAGTGTTCTGACAGGCTGTCGAAGGTCCGCTGCCGCCCCCGTACACCCTGACGGATAGCCTGGAACAAGGCGAGAGGTTCCACACCAGCCTTGACGCCGACAGAGAAGACTTCTGCCATGACCGTCTGA
>CAZEKE010000003.1:0-5941 GCA_964512815.1 uncultured Acidiferrobacteraceae bacterium | reverse complement strand
GCTTGACCTGCGCAGCGATTTATTGCTTGGTTCGTTCAAAAACGGTCCGGGAAAAGGCGATAAACGGTAGTCAGATCATAACACCGCCGCAGGTTTTCCTGAGGATCAGCGCTGCATGGTGGATTCACGCTCAGGTCGAGGACTCCCCACCGGTTCCGGTCAGGCCAACACGCGCTCGACGATCTCCGATACATCCCGCGAAAGACCGGCGGTCGACTGGATCTGTTCCAGTTCAGCGCGCATGAGGTGTTGCCGTTCCGTGTTGTAGCGCTGCCACAGATTGAAAGCGGACACCAGCCGGGCGGCAACCTGCGGATTATCAGGGTCGATCCTGAGAATTTGTGCGGTGATGAATTGATAACCTGTCCCGTCTGCTGCATGGAAGTGCAACGGGTTGGCGTGCGAGAAAGCGCCCAACAGGGCACGTACCTTGTTCGGGTTGCCGAGCTGGAACTTCTCGTGTTCCGTGAGTCGCTTGACGTCGGTGAGGGTGCCCGGCAGATCGGAGACTGCCTGGACCCGAAACCACTTGTCGACCACCAGCGGGTAACCTTCCCAGCGCTGGTAAAACATGCCAAGTGCCTCACTGCGAACCGGATGTGGTGACCGGGCGAGTTCAGTCAGTGCACCCAGGGCGTCAGTCATGTTATCGGCACCTGCCAGTTGCTCGAGTGCGAGTCCCGCGGTCTGTGGTTCTTCAAGCGCCATCAGGAAGGACAAACACGCATTGCGCAGGGCCCGCCGGCCGGCATCTTTGGCATCAATCCTCGCCGGTCCCACCGGACTCAGGATGCGATAGAGCCGTTCAAAATCAATTCTGAAGCGCGCTGCCAGAGCCTGCTTGACGACCTTTCTCGACTGATGCAAGCGGTCCGGTTCGATGATCTCGGTGAGACTGGAAAGGTAGGTTTCTTCGGGTAAGCGCAGTGCAAAGGCCTGAAACGCCGCGTCTTCGAGTTGGGAGACCAGAAGCGTGTGAAATCCACGGGCAAAACCGTCATCGAGGTAAAACGGTTCGCCACTTTCACAGTGAGTCAAAGCACGCAGGATTTCTTTACTGGCGAGACGCTGGCCGGCATCCCAGCGGTTGAAAGGGTCGTTATCGTGGCCCATGAGCACGAGCAGATCTTCATCTGATTGGTTGGTTTCGAGCTCGACCGGGGCGGAAAAGCGGCGGAGCAACGAGGTCACGGGTGCTTCCTTGACATCTTCGAACACAAACGCCTGTTCGCTTCGTGTCAGACTCAGCATGTGCTCGTGGGCACCGTCCGTCTGCGGTTCCAGTCGTGTCGTGAGGGGCTCACCTGCCCGGTCGAAGAGCGCCACAGCGACGGGTATGTGGAACGGTGCTGTCTTGTCGTCTCCGGTCGTTGACTCGCAGTGCTGGCTCAGCGAGAGCGTGTAGCGCCTCTTCCCGGCGTCATAGGTGCTCTGCGCGGTGAGTTTGGGTGTGGAAGCCTGGTCGTACCATAACCTGAACTGGCTCAGGTCGATTTCAGCCACGTCTTCCATCGCCGAAACAAAATCGTCCGTGGTGACGGCTTGCCCGTCGTGGCGTTCAAAGTAGAGATCGCAGCCCCTGCGGAACAGATCCGGACCAAGCAGACTGGCCAGCATGCGGACGACCTCGGCCCCCTTCAGGTAAACGGTCAGGGTGTAGAAATTATTGATCTCGGCATAGGAGTCGGGCCTTACCGGGTGCGCCATTGGTCCGGCGGCCTCCCTGAATTGGTGGGTCCGCACCAGGTTGGCGTCTTCGATTCTCTTGACACCGGCCGACCCCAACTCGGCGCTGAACTGCTGGTCTCGGAATACCGTGAATCCTTCTTTGAGACTCAGCTGAAACCAATCCCTGCAGGTGACTCGGTTGCCAGACCAGTTGTGGAAATACTCGTGTCCAATCACACCTGCGACCGCCTGGTAGTCCGCGTCAGTGGCGGTTTCGGGCAGGGCAAGCACGTAGCGGGTGTTAAACACATTGAGGCCCTTGTTCTCCATGGCCCCCATATTGAAATCTTCAACCGCGACAATATTGAAACGGTCGAGATCGTATTCGCGACCATAGCGCACTTCATCCCAGTGCATCGATTTCTTGAGCGAATCCATGGCATGTCCGCACTGGTCAAGATCCCGTTCGACGGCATAGATACGTAGATTCACCTCGCGGCCACTGGCCGTCGTGTAATGGTCTTCGATGTGCTGGAGGTCACCACCCACTAGCGCAAAGAGGTAGCAGGGTTTGGGATGGGGGTCGTGCCAGGTTACCTCGTGCATTCCATCAGGCAGCGTTCTGCTCGAGATGTTGTTCCCGTTACTGAGAAGAACAGGGCAATTCTTTTGAGGGGCCCGGACGGTCACGGTGTATTCAGACAGAACATCCGGTCGATCGAGAATATAGGTGATGCGCCGAAAGCCCTCTGGTTCACACTGTGTGCAGAAGTTTCCGCCGGATAGATAAAGACCCTCGAGTTTGGTATTGGCGCGTGGCTTGATCCGGTTCTCGATCTCAAGGTCGAATGTATCCGGGACATCGTGAATTGTGAGAGAGCGTTCGGTCAACGAGTAACTGTCTTGCGAAAGGGTCTTTCCGTCAATTCGTACTGCCAGCAGTTCCATATCTTCGCCGTCAAGGCAAAGTGGCTGTGTGTCGCTGGAATTTCTGCAAACGGACAGCACAGACCGGACCAGGGTCGCGTCAGGGGAGAGATCGAAGTCAAGTCGGACGAATGGAACCAGAAAATCTGGCGGCCGGTAGTCACGCAGATAAACCCGTTCGACGGTGACGGGGTCAGACATTAGTGTGACCGGTCCGTTGCAAGAGATCTTGGAGTCCGTGAGGGAAAGGATTGCACAGGGTACATGATCAGCGGGAACCCATCAGGCGATGCTGACCAGGAGGAAAACAAAGAAGATGACCGCGACAATCGGGATAATCAAGGCGGGCCAGTCGGCCTCGGCCTCACGGCTTTGTTTCGCCATCTGCCGGACACCCGGCAGAAACCACAGCAGGGCAAGCAACGCAAACACGCCCAGAAGCAGTTTTTCCCAGGTGGCAATCGGCTCCATTTTCAGGATTCTCAAGCTTTAGAGTGCGAAGCCGAATTCTCCACCAGTATTTTCCATGCGACAAGACTTGCGGCGCGGAGTTGCACGGGACATCGACAGGGGTGAAAGGTGCATGGAAAAAGAGTACCATGACTGAGAAGCCATGCTCACAGAACAGGGGGTTGTGGCCTGTCGGGACGAATAGACTCTCCCAGTGTCGTTCGTGATAATGAACCGCTCACCGATGGTGAAAGTGCGAGGGAACTGACTTTATGACGAAAGAGCAAGACGCGAATCTGGAGACTAAAATTGGTGAGCTCAAATCCGAGCATCGCGCACTGGACGAAAAACTGCAGAACCTCGGTAGCGACCCGTCCATTGACGATTTGCATATCCGCCGCCTTAAAAAGCGTAAACTTTTTCTCAAGGACAGCATTACTCACCTTGAGAGCAGACTTGTTCCAGACATAACCGCCTGAAGAAAGTGAGACTGAACTGAATGAAAACGCCCCCGATCCCGGGGGCGTTTTTTTGCGGTCGTCAGGTACTTTTCAGTAGCGGTAGTACTCTGGTTTATAAGGCCCTTCAGGCGACACGCCGATGTAGTCTGCCTGTTCGTCGGTGAGTACAGTCAGTTTGGCACCGACCTTTTCCAGGTGCAGTCTGGCAACCATCTCGTCGAGTTTCTTCGGCAGTACATAAACCTTGTTCTGGTACTCATCTGGATTGTTCCACAGTTCGATCTGAGCCAGCGTCTGGTTGGTGAAAGAATTGGACATGACGAAGCTGGGATGCCCGGTTGCACAACCCAGGTTGATCAACCGGCCTTCAGCAAGCAGGATGATGCGTTTACCGTCCGGAAAGACGATATGATCGACCTGCGGTTTGATGTTCTCCCAGGTGTGAGATTGTAAAGCGGAACAATCGATCTCGTTGTCAAAGTGGCCGATATTGCAGACGATAGCCTGATCTTTCATTCTCAACATATGGTCGTGGGTAATGACCCGGTAGTTTCCGGTGGCCGTGACAAAAATATCAACTTCTGCTGCCACATCGTCCAGCGTGACCACGCGAAATCCTTCCATGGCCGCCTGCAAGGCGCAGATGGGATCGACTTCAGTCACCAGAACCGTGGCACCAAGGCCGCGTAGTGACTGGGCACAGCCTTTACCCACGTCCCCGTAACCCAGCACCAGTGCGACCTTGCCGGCCACCATCACGTCAGTCGCCCGCTTTATGCCATCGACGAGTGACTCCCGGCTGCCGTAGAGGTTGGCAAATTTCGATTTGGTGACCGAGTCGTGGACGTTGATAGCCGGGAAAGGAAGCTCACCTGTGTTTTCCATGTGATAGAGACGATGGACGCCGGTAGTGGGCTCCTCGGTTACGCCCCGGATGTTCTTCAGAATCCTGGAATACCAGCCGGGCTGCTGTTTCAAGCGGTCTTTAATGGCGGCAAACAGATTTCGTTCTTCCTCGCTGCTCGGGTCATCGAGCAGGCTGGGGTCGGATTCCGCTTTGGCACCGAGCGTCACCAGCAGGGTGGCATCACCACCATCATCCAGAATCATGTTCGGTGTGCCGCCGTCCTGGCATTCCATGATGCAGTGGGTATAGTCCCAGTAGTCGGACAGAGATTCGCCCTTAAAGGCAAAAACAGGTGTTCCGCCCGCCGCGATTGCCGCCGCAGCGTGATCCTGAGTGGAGAAGATATTGCACGACGCCCAGCGCACCTCCGCGCCCAATGCCTGGAGCGTTTCTATCAGCACAGCGGTCTGGATGGTCATATGCAGGCTGCCGGCGATTCGGGCGCCCTTCAGCGGCTGTTGTGCACTGTTTTTCTCCCGCATGGCCATGAGACCCGGCATTTCGGTTTCGGCGATCAGGATTTCCTTGCGTCCCCAGTCGGCAAGCGACAGGTCAGCAACTTTAAAGTCAGAAAATTCAGATTGAACCGCAGCGTTCATGGGTATCCTCCATGTTCACTGAGCGCAGTTGCATTGACTGACTGACGCGGGCCGAGCCTGGCAGGAAGTCTTCGACTCCTGTTGCAACGCTCCTCGGACGCGTCTGGGAAAAGTGTAAAACACCTTCGAGTATATCGGTTCGGGCGCACACGGTTTCACAGAAAAACCACCTGACAGTCGGTTTGTTCCTCCGGCCGCGCTGCCCGTCAGGGTTTCGGCATGGGTCCCAGGCCCGCGGCATCGCGAAGCACGGCGGCCTTGTCGGTCCGCTCCCAGGGAAAGTCCTCATCCTGTCCAAAATGCCCGTAGGCGGCCGTTTTGCGGTATATCGGCCGTAGCAAATCCAGTTCCTCAATAATCGCTTTGGGTCGTAGGTCAAAGTTTTCGCGTACGAGTTTCTCGATGGTTTCTTCTTCGACCACAGATGTACCCGCAGTATTAACCATCAGCGAAACGGGTTCGGCAACGCCGATTGCGTAGGCGACCTGCACCTCACACTGGTCTGCCAGTCCCGCCGCGACGACATTCTTGGCCACATGGCGAATGGCGTATGCGGCCGAGCGGTCGACTTTCGAAGGGTCTTTGCCGGAAAACGCACCACCGCCGTGATGGGCCGAGCCGCCGTAGGGGGCGACATTGATTTTTCGCCCTGTCTGTCCGCAGTCGCCGTGTGGTCCACCGACCACGAAACGGCCGGTGGGGTTGACCAGGTACCGTGTCTGATCTGTGACCATGGACTGGGGTAGTACCGGTTTGATGATCTCTTCGATGACGGCCTCGCTGATGGTCTTGTGATCTACTTCATCGCCGTGCTGTGTCGAAAGGACCACCGTGTCAATGCTCACCGGTCGGCCGTCTTCGTAGCAGACCGACACCTGGCTTTTTGCATCGGGCCGAAGCCAGGGCAGGGTGCCCTTTCTACGCACTTC
>CAZEKE010000002.1:0-2546 GCA_964512815.1 uncultured Acidiferrobacteraceae bacterium | reverse complement strand
GTGCCTATGCAATATTCGATCTCGTTGACCAGATAAACAGCGGATTCGGACTCTTTGTATTCTTTGCTTAAGGCAGCAGAGTCATTTTGCGTGGCTTTATGTTCAAGCGCAGCGCCCGTGGTGCCTGTCACTTCAAAGATATCGCCATTCTGGCAGTTGCTGATAAGTGCGGTCTCGCCCGGGTCTATCCCATGAGTTGCACTCGTCAGGATCACGTCGGCGCTCAGATTGGCTGCGGGGATGTCGGCACTGAGATCGAACGTCTGGCCGGTTGCACCCCGGAAGGTGATCGTATCAGACACGTTCAAAGTCGTGATCTGTTGTGGCCAGGCGGTCAGTGCGTTGTCGTCTGTTCCGCCAATCGCCACGCCCTTCCCCGTGCTATGTGGATTTGCATCTGCAACATTTGTATAACTTCGACGGTTATAGTGGGATTTTTTGATCTGGTTGACCATGTCGATGTCCTGGTTGCAGCCCCAGAAACCGGCCAACCTAGCGTCACGGCGGAGGAACTCCAGGGCAAAGCGGCCGTTTGCCTGCATCTGGGAAAACTCATCATTGAAGTTATACAGCCGGCTGGAGTCCACGTAGACCTTGACCATGGTCCCCATCACCAGGAGCCCGATCGCCATTGCTACCATCAGTTCGATCAGAGTCAGACCCTGTTGACGGGCAGGACTGTGGGCCGGGGTTGAAGCTGAGGTTAGGGCATTCATGGCTGGAATTCGAATTGGAAACAGGTCATGTCGTCCGAGTTTGCAGGGTCGCATCCTCGTCCCGTTACGCCGCCGCGCGTATCATCCCACCTGACAGTGATCCTATAAATATCACCCGTTTTTTCGACGCTGCCTTCACCGCTGGGCAGAAAATCAGCATTTTGGGTATTCCAGTGATACTGGTCATATCCCATCATCTGTTCTTTTGAGCAGCCGCCGCCGGCGGTATCGGTAATACAGGCAGGGTCTTTGTTCGACTCTGGCCCGGTTGCCCCATCAAGGATACCGTCGTAATTGGCTGAAGGATTGGCACGGATGCGGTCGGCCATGTCGTAGGCCTGATTGATCGCAAAAGAGCGGTGCATGCTACTGGTACTCATTCTCATTCCATTCGCCATAAGGGCTGCGATTGCCAACAGGCCGAAGGCAAACACAGCGACTGCGACGAGAACCTCTATAAGACTCAGCCCGCTTTGTTGGTTGGGAGTCATCACAGGCAGTCGTTGACTATACGACCAGTGGCCTTACTGTTTGTTATACGTGTCCGACCGACAAGACTGACCCAAATGATGCGGGACCGGTCCCAACGGTTGTTCGCGTCGTCAGGCAGACACAGTGTGAACCTGCCTGGCGTAGCCGACCCGTTCAGTTCATTAACAAGTCCGTTGGGATAGAATGAGATCCGGCTCGCAAGCGGCGTATTGCCACGGAGTTCGTTGCCTCCGGCCAGCGTACCGAGGACGGCCAGAGGCGTTTCACCCGCAGCGAGTGCGCCATCAGCGGTCGCGTCAGCGAAGACGATCAAACCGTCTTCCCATTGTGTACCCGAACAACCACTGGCTGTCGTCCCCGGACAAACAACCACTGGAATGCTGCGCTTGACAGCTTCAATACGGGCCAATGCCAGAGAGCTCAGGAACTCGCTCGACTGGGTCTTGATCCGGTTGTTCTCGACGAAAGACACAAATGCTGGAACTGCGAATACACCGATAACCCCGATGATCGCTACGACGATGATGAGTTCCATCAGGGTGAATCCCGAACAAGCGTTGCAGGACTTTGGCATGGATCTCTCTGTGAGCACCCGTCGCTGGGTTCCGTTTTCCATGGGTTCTGTCCTGATTCCTGCAGTGTGATTCTGGAAAATTAAGGCTCATTGTATACAAGCTTTGGAATTCATATGTGACACGGCACACACCTGACGCGAAGAAGTGGCCACCACCGAGTTGCCGCCACGCTGGCATCTGCTGATGGCACAATACGGCGTTTCGCCGCTGCGCAGGTTAGGGATACGGGAAATCAAGCGTGAAAATCAGTGTCGTCATTCCAGTCTACAACGAATCAGCCACGCTGGAGGAGATTCTCGAGCGGGTACGAGCGGGTGAACTGGAGACAGAAATCATCCTGGTCGACGACGGTTCCAGCGATGGCAGCCGTGATCTGGTCCGTCAGCTGGCATCCGACGGGCGCGTGATGGCTGTTTTCCACGACGAGAACCGGGGCAAAGGCGCTGCGCTGAGGTCAGGAATCGCGGTAGCACGTGGTGACGTAGTCCTGGTGCAGGACGCAGATCTTGAGTACGACCCGCAGGACTATGCCAGGCTGCTGGAGCCGATTGCCAACGGTCGTGCGGACGTGGTTTACGGCTCGCGTTTTGCCGGTGGCGAATCCCATCGCGTACTGTATTTCTGGCATGCGGTGGGCAACCGCCTGCTGACGCAGCTCTCGAACATCTTCAGCAACCTCAACCTCACCGACATGGAGGTCTGTTACAAGGTCTTTCGGCGAGAGGTTATCCAGAGCCTGAATCTGCGGGAGGATCGATTCGGC
>CAZEKE010000001.1:0-6753 GCA_964512815.1 uncultured Acidiferrobacteraceae bacterium | reverse complement strand
CCTCGGCAACGGCACGTTCATCGTCACCTGGCGTGATGACCAGGGTAGCTCACACGATAAGAACGAGAACGATTCCACGACAGGTTCCAGCTACGACGTCCGCGGTCAGATCTTCACCACGGTTGATGAAGACGGCGAGACACTGACGACGCCGGAGGTTCTGGGCGGCGACTTCCGGATTAATACCTGGACCAGCAGCACGCAGTACCTGCCGTCGGTGACGGCTCTAGAGGGCACGGATGCCGGCTTTGTTGTTACCTGGCAGGATGACAGCGGTCAGAACGGCGGCTCCAGCTCGGATATCCGCGGCCAGTTGTTTGACGGCTCGGGCACGCCGGTTGGCGACGAGTTCATGGCCAACACCTATATTTCGAGCCAGCAGCGCGATCCGTCGGTTGCTTCTCTTGCCGATGGTGGCTTTATGGTGACCTGGGAATCCACCGGACAGGACGGCTCGGGCTACGGCATCTATGGCCAGCGCTTCGATGTCAGCATGAGCGGAGATGCGCCGGGTGTGACGCCGGCGACGATGACGCTATACACCGGAACGGACGGCGACGATACGGAAGCGGTCGCGAGTGCGACGAACCTGCTGATCGATCTAGGCGCCGGCAACGACACCATCACCCTCGGCGCGGGTGACGATTCGGTGATCGTTCGTGATACCGAGATTGTGAATGCCGGCGACGGTGATGACATGGTTACGGTCGACGGGACCATGGTGGCGAACCAAGTCAGCAAGATCACGCTTTCGGGCGAAGTCAAGGATCTCTACACGGTCACCGTTAACGGTCACGACGTCAGCTATGTGACGCAGCCGGGTGACACGCTTGTCGAGGTACGGGCTGGCCTGATGGGGGCGATCAATACGGATGCCCAGGCGGCATCCATGGTCACGGCTGGTGGTGGCGATAGCGCCAGCGAACTGGTGCTGACGTCAATGGTGTCGGGCGCCAACGAGTTCCAGATCAATACCTATACCGATGGCGATCAGAAGAACCCGTCGACGACGCTTCTGGAAGACGGCAGTTTCGTGACCACTTGGGAATCCCAGAACCAGGACGGCAGCGGATACGGGATCTACGGGCAGCTCCACAGTGCTGACGGAACGATGCTGGGCGGCGAGTTCCAGATCCATACATACAATTCGAACTCGAACGCAGCGCAAACCAATCCGAGTGTCACAGCACTCAAGAGCGGTGACTTTGTCGTCACCTGGCAGGGCACCTATCAGGAGTCGGATCAGAACGACAGCTACCCCGGTGTCTTTGGCCAGCGGTTTAGCGCCGACGGAACGGCGAAGGGCGATGAGTTCCAGATCAATACCTATACGTATCGGCAGCAGCAGGAGACCTCGATTGCGGCGCTGGATGGCGGCGGTTTTGTCGTCACCTGGGAATCCTACTATCAGGACCAGAGCAACACCTGGGGGATTTACGGCAAACTGTATGACGCAGAAGGCGAAGCCGAGAGCTATGAGTTCCGGGTCAATACGTACTACCAGGGTAACGAAGAGAACCCATCCGTCTCCGACCTGGACGGCGGCGGCTTTGTCGTCACCTGGTATTCAGGGAACCACAGCAAGACCTACGCCCAGATCTTCGACCGGGACGGCAGCCCGCAGGGCGAAGAGTTCGCGGTCAGTGAATACAACTCAAGTTACGAGCCTGAGGTTGCGCGCCTGGACGGCGGCGGCTTTGTCGTCACCTGGGAAGACAACACCACCAGTAACGATGGTAGCGGCTACGATATTCAAGGCCAGGTGTTTGACCAGAACGGCAGCAAGGTTGGCGATGAGTTCCTGGCCAATACGGAGATTGCCGGGGATCAGAAGATGCACGACGTCACCGGCCTGGTCGGGACGGATGCGGGCTTTGTGGTCACCTGGTCCAGTCTCCAGGATGGCGGCGGCTATGGTGTCTACGGTCAGCTGTATGACAGCCAGGGTGTTGCGGTTGGCGATGAGTTCCGGGTCAATGTCGAGACCCTGGGAAGTCAGGAAGATCCTTCGGTAACGGCCCTTGCGGACGGCGGCTTCTTCGTCAGTTGGGAATCGGCCGGACAGGACGGCAGCGGTTACGGCATTTATGGCCATAGGTTCGACGCCAGCGGCACCCCGGTTACGTTTACCTCTTCGGTTGAGGCCGCGGATATCACGGGATCAACCCTCGAGGCAGTTCGCCTGTTTGGCGAAGTTGAGGCCGGCGACAGCTACACGCTGACCCTTAATGACCAGGATGTGACGTACACGGCGGTTGCCGGCGATACCATGACCGATGTCAGGGAAGAGCTGGTTTCCGAGGTTAACGGAACCGGCCTTGGCATCACGGCGACGATCGGCGGCGGCGTCAACGAAGTCATTCTAACGGCGGATGACGGTACGTCCTTCGATCTCGCGGTAGTCGCAACCGATGCCGGGACAGTCAGCGACAATGCAATCCAGACCGTGACCCTGGGTAGCGCAAGTGCCGCACAAGAGACGTTTGGCGCTGCTATTGTCACCTCGGGAGCGGCAACGATTGGCTCTTCGGTTTATGGCGAAGATGGCGATGACCACCTGATCGGCGGTATCGGCGGCGATGTTCTGTCGGGCGGTGACGGCGCCGATCATCTGCAGGGTCAGGCCGGCGACGATACGCTTACCGGAGGTCTTGGTGACGATGTGCTTGATGGCGGTCACGGTGACGACGTGGCGGTCTTCGACGGTGATGCGAGCGATTACAGGGTCGACGTAACTAACAGCCAGGTCACGGACGCCAATACCGCGGACGGCGACGGGGGTGCGGATACGCTGAGAGATATCGAGAGCGTGCGCTTCGGCGACGGAACCGAAGTCACGTTTACGTCGGAAGACAGCGAAGAGTTCCAGGTTAATACCTATATTCAAAGCCATCAAGAGCAGCCGTCCATGGCTGGGCTGACCGACGGCGGCTATGTGGTGACTTGGGAATCCTATGGCCAGGATGGCAACAATGACGGTGTCTTTGCTCAGCGGTATGGCGCCAGCGGCGAGCTCCTCGGCGAAGAGTTCCAGGTCAATACCTGGACGGGTAGCGACCAGAACAGTCCTGAAGTGACCGGCCTCGAGAACGGCGGCTTCTTCATTACCTGGCGGGACAACAGCGGTCATGATGGTGGGTCGAGCTGGGATGTCCGCGGCCAACTCTACAATGCCAGCGGTGTTGCCCAAGGACCCGAGGCCCTGATCAATACCCAGACCTACCAAGACCAGACCAACCCGGCCGTCACCGGTCTTGCCGACGGCGGCTATGTGGTCACCTGGCACTCACGCTACCAGGATACAAGCAGCAGCGACTACGGCGTCTACGGCCAGCGTTATGACGCCGACGGCACGCCTTCCGGTAGTGAGTTCCGGGTCAACACCTACACGTCCGGTGAACAGACCAATCCGGCAGTGGCGGCCATGGATGACGGCGGCTTCGTCGTCACCTGGCAAGACAACACCTCGCAAGATAGCGACGACACCTCCGGCTACGGCATTCGCGGCCAGCGGTACGGTTCCGATGGTGAGGTTCGTGGCGATGAGTTCTCTGTCAATACCTGGACGAGTGGCAATCAGTACGAAGCGGATGTGACCGGGCTTGGTGACGGTAAGTTTGTTGTCACCTGGGGAGATGAGACGACCCATGCAAACCGTCCGGGCACGGATACCAGCGGTTGGGGTGTCTTCGGTCAGGTATTCACGACCAGCAATATTGAAGGTGCAGACGCTGTCTCCATGTCGGGGGATCAATTCCAGATCAACTCGTCCACGAGCAGCACCCAGAACGATGCTTACGTTGTCACGCTTACGAATGGTGATTTTGTCGCAGTTTGGTATACCGGCAGCCATAACGACATCAGAGCCCAGGTCTTCAATAGTGACGGCAGCAAGGTGGGCAGCGAGATCGAGGTTGATTCAGATAGTACATACAATTCGTCACAGCCTTCGATTACGGCCCTTACCGACGGCGGTTTTGCGGTTTCGTGGATGTCCGATTACCGGGATGCTCCCAACAATTCCGGCGGCTTCGATCACAGCTACGGCGTGTTCTCCAAGCAGTTCGACAGTGACGGCACGCCAGTAACCAAAACTCAACTGACCGGTACGGCTGCCAATGAAGACGTCTTCTTGGCAGATGGCCAGCTTGGCCTGAATGTAGACCTTGGCGGTGGCCAGGATACCCTGACCCTAGGTGATACCAGGGATACGCTGACGGTATCCAATGTCGAGGTGGTCAATCTCGGCGGCGGTAACGACTTTGTCCAGATAAGCGGAACTTCCGACATCTATGTGGACGGCGGCACTGGCAACGATCATATATAAGGCGCTGCCGGCGAAGATCGACAGGTTGGCGGTTCCGGCCACGACGTCCTGACTGGAAACATCGGCGAAGATACGCTTGAAGGCGGCGCCGGGGACGACTTCCTGACCGGTGGTACCGGGACGGACACCCTTAAAGGCGGTGCCGGCAATGACACGTATGTCATCAACGAGACCGACCTCAGTGATACCATAGTTGAGACGGTCGGTGGCGGTATCGACGTCGTCTACTCCAGCCTCGAGACAACGATCCTTTGGGATCACGTCGAACAGCTGCATTTGAGCGGTGATCTCTCGGTGAGCGGCTTCGGTAGCGCAAACGACAACGAGATCTTCGGCAATGCCAACGACAACATCCTGCGCGGCGGCCTCGGCAACGATATCCTTTACGGCGGCGAAGGCGACGACGTGGCGGTGTTCCTGGGTGATGCTTCTGATTACACCATTGATCTCGCTACCATGACGGTAACCGATACCTCGAGCACCGGCGGCAACGAGGGCATCGATACCCTCTTCGACATTGAGATGCTGCGCTTCGGCGACGGCGCCGAGTTGACGGTTTCGGTTACCGAGGCCGGCGAGTTCCAGGTCAACACCTACGTTAATGGCGACCAGAAGTCTCCAGAAGTAGCCGGTTATGGCCAAGGCAACTTTGTCGTCACCTGGTATGATGAGGACCGTGGCTCTGGTGATATCTACGCCCAGAACTTCAACATCCTCGGAGATCCGCTTGGCAGCGAGTACCGGGTCAATACAACGACATACAATACGCAGGCGGAGCCCTCGGTAACGACCCTCGAAGACGGCAGCTACGTCATTACCTGGCACTCGCGCTATCAGGATACGGGAAGCAGTGACTACGGCGTCTACGGTCAGCACTATAGTGCCACCGGCGAGCCACAGGGTAACGAGTTCCTTATCAATACTACGATAAGTGGTCAGCAGTACTATCCGTCGATCGCCAGCCTCGACGATGGCGGCTTCGTAGTTACCTGGCGTGATGACAACGGTGCCACGGATTCGCGTGAAGGTTCCGGCATCGACGTCTTCGGCCAGCGCTTTGATGCTAACTCTGCCAAGGTGGGTGATGAGTTCCTGATCAATGCCGATGCCGATAGCGGTTCCCAGTACGAGCCTTCGGTTGCCAATCTTGGCAATGGCCAGTTTGTGGTGACCTGGCGCGATGATCAGGGCGGTTCCCACGATAAGAACGACGAAGATCCGACCACAGGCCATAACGCGGACGTCCGCGCTCAAATCTTTACGACGACCGCGACCGACGACAATGGTGATGTGATCCCGACGCCGCAGGTTTCAGGTGGTGATTTCCGGGTCAATGAGGGCATTTCCAGTTCCCACAATGGCACCTACCACAACCAGTACGATCCTTCCGTAGCCAGCTTCGACGACGGCAGCTTCGTTGTCTCCTACACGTCCTATTACGGCGATAACTACCATTCCTACGCCATCATGGCCCAGCGCTTTGATGCTAGTGGAAGCCCGATCGGCGACGAGATTGATGTCGATACCGATTATACGTCGAACAATCAGTACTATCCCTTCGTGAGCACACTTGAGGGCGGTAAATTCGTCGTCACTTGGTACAGCGAGGGTGATACTGATATTCGCGGGCAGCTCTTCGGTGCCGACGGCAGCAAGCTGAACGATGAATTCCGCATCAATACCTACAATAGCAACGACCAATCCCTGCCCTCCGTGACAGCTCTTGACGATGGCGGCTTTGTCGTGACCTGGCACTCCCGCTATCAGGATTACTCAAGCACGTACGGTATTTATGCCCAACGCTTCGATGCCGACGGAACCAAGGGTATCGCCACAACCCTCGGTGACGACCTCAATTCCTCGTTTACCTTCACCGGTATCGACGACTACGCCGTCCTCAACCTCGGCCAGGGTATCGATGAGGCGACATTTACGCGTGCAAATAGCGACATAGGCGTTCGCTGGTCGGGGCTCATACAAGGCCCGGCAGACGAAGATGTGACGTTCTATGCGTATCATGACGATGGGTCTCGCCTTACCATAGGCGACACGCCTGTATTCGATAACTGGTCGGCGACGGGTGTATCTGGTGATGAGCCCTATAACAGTTCCGGTACCTTCACCATGGAAGCCGGCAGGCTGTATTCGTTCGAGCTAGATATGTTTGAAAATGACGGAAGCGGCTTGATGCGCCTTGAGTGGTCTTACGCGGGGCAGCCGGCGACCGTTGTTCCGGCCGAAAATTTCTTCACGCTAGAAAGTGATGCGGCCGTAGGCATTTCCCTTAAAGGGGCCGGCGGAGATGATCTCATCTCCGGGTACCTTGGTGACGATAATCTAGATGGTGGCGCCGGTAACGACATTCTCAAAGGCAATAAAGGCAGCGATACGATTGTTGGCAATGCGGGCGACGACCAGATCTTTGG